>CAMLRJ010000018.1 GCA_946482345.1 uncultured Cellvibrio sp. | reverse complement strand
TTTAAAACGGGCTGAACGGGAAAGACAAGCGTCTGAAACCAATTCCATCGTTTCAGACGCTCTAATTCAGGATGTGGAATTACCGCAAGCCGCTGGCCAAAAAAAATATCCTGTTTATATTGATATAGGAATAATTTTGGCGCTGATTATTATTGCGCTGTTAATTTTTATCTATATAAAGAAAGAACCTGTATCTGTCGCGCCATCTCAAATGGTTGTTAATGCGGATGCAAATAATCCGATACAAACAACGGAGAACACAAATGTCACTCCGCAATCAGTCAATAACAGCGTGGAAAATCCATCCAGTGCCATGCGGCAAGCGGTTACGGATTTATATCAACAAAAAACAACCGCTATTCCTAAAGTTGAAGATGTAGAAGTCGCGCAACTTTATACAGAACCCCAAACGGTTTCTGTTGAACCCGGTAATTCACTTTCACAAGTGCCGGTTTCTGTTGCGGTGACTAATCCTTTGCCTGATCAAAGCCCGCAATTGCCAAAGAATTTGCAAACCTATGAAACCCGTCGTATAGCCGATGTGGAAGGTGTGATTCGTTTTGACGACTTATCCTTTAATCAAAAACAATTGTTTCCCAGCATCAGTTATTCGCAACATAATTATTTGGGTAATACCGCCAGTAGTGTGGTGATTAATGGTCAGTTGATGCGCAGTGGTTCACGTGTAACACCGGATCTTGTTATTGTTGAAATAGTGGAAGATGGAATTATTTTCAATTATTACAATCGACTGGTTAGTTTCAAAGCCCTTAATGGCTGGATCAATATGTGAGTATTGGCAGGGCTTCCCGCTTGCGCGGGAAGAGTAAACTTTACATTAGCTAATCAGTTGGCCATTTTTGACTGCAAATAATTTTGAATACCCACTTTTTCGATCAATGATAATTGGGTTTCTATCCAATCAACATGTTCTTCTTCGGATTCCAGAATCGATTTGAACAAATCACGGCTGACAAAATCTTTTGCTGCTTCACACAGAATAATTCCTTCGCGTAGATCAGGAATTGCTTTTAATTCCAACGCCAGATCACATTTAAGAATTTCCTGGGTATCTTCACCAATTTTTAATTTGCCTAAATCTTGCAGATTGGGTAATCCTTCTAAAAACAAAATACGCTCAATCAATTTGTCCGCGTGTTTCATTTCATCAATAGATTCATGATATTCGTGATCAGCCAGTTCTTTGAGCCCCCAATTTTTATACATGCGTGCGTGTAAAAAATATTGATTAATGGCGATTAATTCATTCGCCAATACTTTGTTTAATGCGCCAATAACTTTAGGGTCGCCTTGCATCATCACTTCCTCGCTTTTTAAAAAAGGAAAGTGTTGCTGCCTGACAAATGAGTGTCAACTAAAAAATCAGGATGCGATAGCGTAGAAGAGAGATGATTGGTTATCGCTGCCCTTTGCAGCATCAAGTAATTCCTGGGCTGAACATGCACACTTGCCACATTGACCTGCAACCCCCAGATTTTTGCGTAGATGAGAGAGTGTTTGCGCGCCATCTTCAATGGCTGCCTTGATTTGACGATCAGTTACACCGCGACAAAGACAGATATACATAGGACGCTCAGGGTTAGAAAGTAAACATTGTTGAACAGGTCTCATGCGAGATAATAATCCAAATGATATGCATTCGCAAATGGCTTTGATGTTGATTTTTATTTGTGTGATTTACATATAGCCATACCTCCATGCATCCATATAAAAAAACAATATGACTCTCATTTCTCCCTGTGTAAGATAGCTTCGTTCTATTGATTGGACGCTGGTTATCAATCCAGACATAGATTTTTGCGTTAATCCAAACCTTACAGGAGACAGAAAATGGGCGTATTAGTAGGTAAAAAAGCACCGGATTTCACTGCAGCGGCAGTATTGGCATCGGGTGAAATTGTTGATTCATACAATTTTGCTGCGGCCACCAAAGGCAAGAAAGCAGTTGTATTTTTCTATCCACTGGACTTCACCTTTGTGTGTCCTTCAGAGTTGTTGGCGTTTGATCATCGCGTTGCTGAATTTAAAAAGCGCAATGTAGAAGTGATTGGTGTTTCCATCGATTCACAATTTACTCACAACGCATGGCGTAACACTCCGGTAGATCAAGGCGGTATTGGTGCTGTTAAATACACATTGGTTGCTGATATCACTCACTCAATTGCCAAAGCATACGATGTTGAGTCAGCTGATGGTGTGGCTTTCCGTGGTACTTTTATTATTGATGAAGACGGTGTTGTGCGTTCACAAATCGTTAACGATTTACCCATCGGCCGTAATGTTGATGAAACCATTCGCACAGTTGATGCATTGATATTCCACCAAAAACACGGTGAAGTATGTCCTGCTGGCTGGCAAGAAGGTGATAAGGGTATGGATGCGACGCCAGCAGGTGTTGCTAAATATCTGGCTGAAAACGCAGATAAACTGTAATTTTTCAGTGAGTCGAATAGTTAAAGGGGGGGGAAGCATTGCTTTCCCTTTTTTATTTGGGTGTCGTAATTTTGATTCTGATTTGTAAAAATTCCCGTTCATTTTTATTTATAAGAACACATCATGTCTGAACGAAAGAAAATTGATCTTCACTCCAGTTGGTTAACGCATCTGGCTGTCGAGTTTGACCTACCTTACATGCAGCAGCTCAAGCAATTTTTGTTGCATGAAAAGACTGCTGGAAAAATTATTTATCCCGCATCCAACAATATTTTCAATGCATTTAATTCAACTCCTTTGGATCAGGTCAAAGTCGTGATTATCGGGCAGGATCCTTATCACGGCCCCAATCAAGCACATGGACTTTGTTTTTCTGTACAAAAAGGCATTCAGGTTCCGCCTTCGTTACAAAATATATTCAAAGAACAGCAGCGGGATTTGGGGTTGCCGATTCCCCTTCATGGTTGTTTGCAATCCTGGGCTGATCAGGGGGTGTTATTACTCAATGCCACCTTGACGGTGGAGCAGGCAAAAGCCGGATCTCATCAGGGAAAAGGCTGGGAAACTTTTACGGATAAAGCGATTGATTTGGTGAGTAAACACAATAACGCTGTGGTGTTTATGCTTTGGGGAAGTTATGCGCAGAAGAAAATTGACCTGATCGATACCCAAAAACACCTGATTTTAAAGGCGCCGCATCCATCACCTTTGTCTGCGCACAGGGGGTTTATCGGTTGTGGACACTTCTCCAGGGCAAATGACTACTTGATAAAAACAAATCGTGCGCCAATAAACTGGGCCTTGAATTAATTCGTTACTAAAAGTTGCATATTGTTAATAGTTGTATGTCTTTTGCCATCAATTATGTAATAGATTCCATGATTGAATAAAATCTTGACAGCGCTGTCACTAAAATGTAGTTTTGCGCAGCTGGTTTTGGGCTAATTACGTTAGTTTCAAATCAGTCGGCAACAGGATCGGGTGCTGTTCGTATGGTGCCCAATCCATAGAAGATTCGTCCTCATCCGAGGCGAATATGCTTGATAAACAAAATCAGGCATGCGTGTGGAAAATAATCCAGATGATAATATTCCTAACAAGGGAGAGCTCTATGTACAAAACTCAAAGCTTTAAAAAGAAGATTTTAGTAACAGCCGTTGCATCGGTTGCCATGAGTGGTTTTATGGCTCCAGCATTCGCGCAAGAAGAAGATACAGAAGTTGTTATTACCGGTATTCGTGCATCAGTTATAAATGCGATGAATACCAAACGCGATGCAGTAGGTGTTGTTGATGCCATTTCAACAGAAGACATCGGTAAAATGCCTGACGCTAACCTGGCTGAGTCTCTACAGCGTATTCCTGGTGTATCCATTAACCGTAGTAACGGTGAAGGTGCAAGGGTGACTGTTCGTGGTATTGATCCGGCGTTGAATATGGTTACCCTGAATAACCGCAATATGCCAGCTGTTTCTACCGCTGACCCTGGTGATACAGCGTCAAGAGCATATGATTTTTCTAACTTGGCATCTGAAGTGGTTTCAGGTGTTGAACTTTACAAAACAGGAAAAGCCAATGTAACCAGCGGCGGTTTGGGCGCTACCATTAATGTAAGAACAGTTCGTCCTCTTGATATTGGTGATACAAAAGCGGTTGTAAGTGCTAAAGCAGTGCATGACACAACTGTAGACAAAGGCAGTGAAATTACACCGGAATTGTCCGGTTTATATTCATGGGCCAATGATGAAGGTACCTTCGGTGTTGCTATATCCGGTGCCTATCAAGAGCGTGACAGCATGCGTGCCAATGCTTTTGTCACTGACTATAACGCCTTTACAACAACCTCGGGTGTTTATGCTTCTGGCGCGACATTAGTTAATGCTCCAACCAATGGCTCACTTTATTTGTTGCCAACCGATTTGCGTTATCAGTTAGATGACAATAGTCGTACCCGCGAAAATGGTATGTTGACCATGCAGTTCCGTCCAATTGAGGATTTCACTGCGACAGTTGACTATGTGTCTACAAACAATGATTTAACTTCTTCACGTGCACAACAATCTACATGGTTTGAGCCAAACCGTTTCACTTATGTAGAGTTTGGTGGTGGTGCGATTGCTTCTCCTACCGTTCTTGTTTCAGACTTCACAGCTAACCCATCTGCTGGTTTGACTGCTCGTGCAGGAAAAGACTTCTCCTTCGCAAAACAATCAGTGCTTTCAGAAACACACTCTGATTCCTTTGGTGTGAACCTGGATTGGCAAGTGAATGACCAATTGTCTTTCACCGCTGATTTCCATGATTCTTATGCAACTAACAATGCATCAAGATTGGAAGCAGGTTTGAATGCGAATATCACAGCAGGATATTACACAGACTATAGCTATGAGTTGCCGGTCATGGGTATTGTTTATGATGACAGTCCCGCAAATGCTGGTAATAACAGTGGTGCAGTAGACGGTGGTGATATTAGCGGTTCGATTGGTTCAATTGGTGTTTCATGGCAACGTACTGACATCAAGCAACTGCAATTGGGCGGTGAATTTGAGTTCAACGAAGACATGAAGTTGGCTTTTGGTGCAGACTTGCGTAAAGACGAAAATGCCAGCATGTTTGGTAGCAACGACAACAACCGTATGACCATGGGTAACTGGGGTGGTGTAGATCCTGACTCATTAGGTGAAAACTGGACCAGCTATTTTACTCCTCGTAACTTTGGTGATGGATTCCAGGATTATGGTTCAACGACCGGCCATAACTTTTTCTTTACCGAAGGTCTGGATGCTGACTTGGATGCTGTTATGGATCGTGTAGAGGGTTTGTTCGCACAAGCTAATACACGTACATTGAACAACAATGGCACTCCAGGTAATGCTGATGACGATTATTGGGTCACTCCAACCGGTGTTCGCGATAACAACATCAATCCATCTAATTTTAACTCTCTGCCAAATGGTAAATTTGCGTGGCGTGGTAACGTAGATGTGAACCGTGTGATTGAAGAGGAAGTAAATGCCGCGTTTGTCCAATTCAGTGGATCCTTTGATTTCGGTAGCGTGCCTGTAAACGTTGTTGCCGGGTTGCGTTATGAAAGTACTGATGTAACCTCTACTTCTGCTGTTCGTGAAGTGTTGACTCTTGAATGGCAGGAAGATAACGATTGGGCATCAATACTATCTCCAGAAGCGGCGGCACCTTACTCAGAAACTGCAAGTTACAACAACACATTGCCAAGTCTTGATGTCGATGTCAGTCCTACCGAAGATATTAAACTTCGCGCTTCCTTTAGCAAAACGATTGGTCGCGCAGGGTATAGTGAATTGCGTGCGGATAAAGCGATTGTTAGCCCATTCCTGAAAACAGCAACAGGCGGTAACCCAGGCCTTAAGCCAATGGAATCCGTTAATTTTGATTTCTCTGCTGAATGGTATTACAACGATCAAAGTTATGCGTCTATAGGTTATTTCCGTAAAGACATCAGTAATTTTATCGGTATTCAAGGTCAAACCGGGCCGGTATATGGTTTGCGTGATGTGCGCGCTGGTGCACAATACCAGCAAGCGGTTAACTCGTTGCCGGTAAATCAACAAAATGACTTGGCCGCAATCCATTCGGCAATGTTGGTTCTTCAAGGGAAAAACCCCGCTGATCCAAGTACAAGTGTTTATGCAACCGATGCAGATCCAATTATGCAGTGGAATCTGTCTATGCCCATCAATAACCAAGATACTGTTATCGATGGTGTAGAGCTTGCTGTGCAACATTGGTTTGGCGAAAGCGGTTTCGGTGTCCAGGCTAACTACACTGCTGTAAATGCAGATGATGAGTACGACATCAATCAAGATACCACTCAGTTTGCGATGATTGGTTTGAGTGATTCAGCTAACTTGATCGGTTTCTATGATCGTGATGGTTTGCAAGTTCGTATCGGTTACAACTGGCGTGATGAATTCCTGAGTCTCATTGAGCGTGGTGGTCAAAGAGAGCCAGAATTCACTGAAGCTTTTGGTCAAATCGATTTGTCTATAAGTTACGATATCCTCGACAACGTGACAGTATCGTTTGAAGGTGTGAACGTAACAGGCGAGAACTATCGTCGTCATGCTCGTCAGGATTACCAATTGTGGGATCTTGAAGATTTGGGCGCTCGATACAACGCTGGTATCCGTTATACTTTCTAATAGACGTTTTATTGGATAGATGTAACAAAAAAAGCCGCTGTGATCAGCGGCTTTTTTATTCAAATTTATTCAAAAATTTTTACTCGATTTTTATTTATTTGAAGGTAAGTTTATGACCCAACGTGTGGTTGTATTAGGTGGTGGTACTGCAGGCTGGCTTTCGGCCGGTTTATTGGCCGCTGAGTTACAATGAGAAATTTTTGTAACGCTTATTGAGTCACCTGATGTTGCTACTATTGGCGTAGGCGAAGGGACTTGGCCGAGTATGAGGAATACACTGAAAAAGATAGGCTTGTCTGAAACAGATTTTATTCGTCGATGTAGTGCGTCCTTTAAGCAGGGGTCAGCATTTGTCGGTTGGCGAAATGGTAATCCGGATGACATTTATTACCATCCTTTTACTTTGCCTTATGCAAAATCAATGGAAAATATGGCGGCTGCATGGTTGGAATATTCACCCTCGCATCCATATGCATCCAGTATATGCGTGCAACCAATAATAGCTGAACAATTTTTATCTCCTAAAACGATACAGACGCCGGAATACTCCGGTGTATTAAACTATGGGTATCATTTAAATGCCGGAGCATTCGCAGAGCTCTTGAAAGAACATTGTATCAATCGTTTGGGTGTGAATTACATTTCTGCACATGTGGCTGATATCGCGTCAGACGATATGGGTTACATTACCGCATTAAAGTTGGTCGGCTCACAAATAGTTGAAGGTGATTTTTTTGTTGATTGTTCGGGGACTCATGCAAAATTAATTGGAGATTTTTATCAGGTTCCTTTTGTAGATATGTCTCGATACTCTACCAATGATAGAGCTTTGGCTGTGCAAGTGCCCTATGAGAATGAAAATGAAAAAATCTTGTCTGTGACGAGATCAACAGCGCAAAGTGCTGGATGGATATGGGATATAGGATTATCAAATCGACGGGGGGTTGGTCATGTGTATTCAAGTCAATATATTAATAAAGAGCAGGCAGAATCAGAGTTGCGTAATTATTTGCTTGGATTCTCCACAAAGCAGCAAGTTGATTCGTTAAATGTTAAGGAGTTGCAGTTTAAACCAGGGTATCGCCAATCTTTATGGAAGAAAAATTGTTTGGCTATAGGTATGGCATCAGGGTTTATCGAACCTTTGGAAGCTTCAGCTTTGGCGATGGTGGAATTGTCTGCAAGGTGGTTGGTTGATAATTTCCCACGGCAAAAAACGGTGTTGCCAATATTGGAAAAAAAATTCAATGATTTATTTCATTATCGATGGCAAAAAATTATAGAGTTTTTAAAATTACATTATGTGTTAAGCGCGAGAAATGATACCCCCTATTGGATGGATCATAGAAATGCAGTCGCTATCCCGGACGGACTAAAGGAATTGCTGGAACTATGGGATACAGTTGGTTTAAATTCCAGTTCTTTATTGCATGCCGAAGAAGTATTTCCCTTGGCAAGTTATGAGTACATTTATTATGGAATGAAATCAGTGTCTGATATTAAATTTACTGCACGCAAGTCTGATTTACTTGCATTGGGTATGACTAATATCAAAGAGATAAATTCTATAGCGAATAAACTACAAACGAAATTGCCTATGAATAGAGATATATTAAATTCCCTAAAAAATAGAGCGTTTCCTCAAATATAATCAGGTAGATAAGAAGAAAATGGCAAAAAAACAATTATTAAATAATGTGGAACATGCAAACCTGCGAATTATTACCCGACGTGCTGAAGAATATGGTGATGCCGTTGGAGGATGTATGTTGCTGCCATCGGAGTTTGTTGAAGCGCAAAGGCATTACCCCATTTTTTTTCAGACAGATGGAAAAACAAATGATTTAATGGCGGTAGCTATTTTTGGGTTTGACTCCCAGGAAAATTTATTTTTAACAGAAAATGGTTGGGATGTTGAATATATCCCTTTGATTATGTTGAGAGAGCCTTTTTTTATAGGTATGGCAAAAGAGGCTGGAGATGCGGGTTATTCCGTACTTGTTGATGTTGATCATCCAAGAATTTCCAATACAGAAGGACTGGCCGTTTTTTCAGAGAGTGGCGGTTACACGGGTTATCTTGATTATGTGCGTTCTATATTGATGTCTATTCACACAGGTTTGGGCGCATCCAAATCTTTTATAGCACAATTGAAATCGCTTGATTTAATAGAGCCGTTTGTATGGGAAGTAGAATTCTCAACAGGTTTGTTTTATAGGTCATCTGGCTATTACACAATTAACCAGGAAAAGTTATATCAATTAGATGGGAATACAATAGCCTCCTTACATGCAACGGGAGCGCTTATGTTAATCTACATGATGTTAGCATCATTAAAAAATATTCCTAATCTGGTCAATCGAAAAAATATTCGATTGAAAGAAGCGCAGGAATTGGCAATTTAATCAGAGGTTGTCTTGATCCAGGATACTATTGCAATACCAACACCGGTGCGCGAGATAGAGGGCGTAACATGGAATACATTACCTCTCGATTTAGCTAACTGGAAAGATCCTGTCATATTTAGGGGGCTTGTATCCTCTTGGCCTGCTGTTCGTGCTGCTCTTGAGTCCGATGAATCTATAATTAACTATTTATTAAAATATTATTCGGGAATGATGGTTAACCAGTTTTTGGGCGATGCGGCGATTTCCGGTCGTTATTTTTATGATGAAACGTTCAAAGATTTTAATTTCAGTTTACATAAAAAACAGTTAACGACTTTTTTTGATGATTTATTAAAAGAGAAAAATAAACCTGTTTCACAACGTCAATCTATGTATGTTGGTTCAACAACATTGAGTGAATGTTTGCCGGGGTTTATGGAAGAAAACCCGCTTCTTATACCGAACGGGTCACCCTTGGTTAGTATTTGGATGGGCAATCAATCTCGTGCAGCATGTCATTATGATGCGCCTGATAATATTGCCTGTTGTTTGGCAGGGAAGCGTCGGTTTACATTATTGCCTATTGAGCAGGTTGAAAACTTGTATGTTGGTCCATTGGATCATGCACCTGCTAATCAATCAGTCAGTATTGTTGATTTTGTCAATCCTGATTTTGAGCGTTTTCCCAAGTTTCGAGATGCGTTATCAGCTGCATTTGTGGCAGAAATAAATCCTGGGGATGCGTTATTTATTCCCAGCATGTGGTGGCATCATGTCGAGGGATTAAATGATTTAAATATATTGGTAAATTATTGGTGGCGATCAGTTCCTCGTTATGTGCCACCTGGTATAACTGTTTTAAAACATGCAATGTTAGCATTGCGAGATTTGCCGATTAAAGAAAAGCGGGCTTGGAAGGTATTGATGGATTATTATATTTTTTCAGAAGATGAAAAAAAATTTGATCACATTCCCGAAGATGCTCGGGGGTGTCTAGGTGAAATGAATGAACGAAATGCTCGCCAGATATTGGCCTGGTTGTTAAATAGATTAAATCGATAGGTATCTCAATGTCATTAAAGCCTTTAAAAATAATTATTGCTGGCGGTGGTACTGCTGGTTGGATGACGGCAATAGCATTAATCAAGCAATTGAATCATTGTGTTGATGTGACTTTGATTGAATCTGAGGATATAGGAACAGTAGGGGTAGGTGAGGCAACTATACCGACTATCCAGACTTTTCACCGTTTAATTGGTTTGGATGAGTATGAATTTATAAAAGAAACAAATGCAACGTTTAAGTTAGGTATTGCATTTGAAAATTGGGGCGCACAACAAGATTCCTATTTCCATTCATTTGGTGACACTGGTAATCAAACCTGGGCTGGGGAGTTTCAGCATTTTTGGCGCAGAGCTTATGAGTTGGGTATTGCGGAGTCTTATGGAAGTTATTCATTGGAAACTCAAGCCGCGTTAGCCGGCAAATTTGCAATTACAGAAAAGCCAAGAATGAATTATGCCTATCATTTTGATGCTGGTTTGTATGCAGCCTATTTGCGTCGTTTATCAGAAAAAATGGGAGTTACTCGTGTGGAAGGGAAAATTCAACGCGTCAATATCAATACAGAAAATGGATTTATTTCAAATATTTTAATGGAATCAGGGCATGAATTAAGTGCAGATTTATTTGTTGATTGTACGGGATTTAGATCTTTATTAATGGGAAGTGCTCTGGGTGTTGGGTATGAAGATTGGTCACACTGGCTTCCTTGTGATAGTGCAGTTGCGGTACAAACAAAAAGTGAAGATGTGGCCATGCCTTATACGCGAGCCATCGCGCAATCCGTTGGATGGCGTTGGCGCATACCATTACAACATCGTATTGGTAATGGTTATGTGTATTCCAGCAAATTTATATCTGATGAGTCGGCCAGAGATTTATTTTTAAGTCAATTAAATGAACCTCTGGTGAACCAACCCAGGGTTATTAAATTTGCAACAGGCAGAAGAAAAACTTCCTGGTTTAAAAACTGTATTGTTATTGGTTTATCCAGTGGTTTCATCGAGCCTTTGGAATCTACCAGTATTCACCTTATTTCATCATCTGTTGTGCGCTTGATGCGTTTACTGCCTTTGCGATCTTTTGATTTGGTTGCGGATGAATTTAATCGTCAAGCTAATATGGAAATTGAAGCTGTAAGGGATTTTGTTATTTTGCATTACCATGCAACGACACGAACGGATTCGGATTTTTGGAATTACTGTCGAAATATTGAGATCCCTGAAAAATTGCGAATTAGAATGGAATTATTTAAAGAATCTGCGCGCATTTTTCGTGGAGATGATGAGTTATTTACGATTAACTCCTGGAACCAGGTTATGCTTGGCCAACGACTTATGCCTCAGACGTATCACCCGATTGCGGATGTGATGTCTCCTGATGAGCTAAAAGGTTATTTAACGGGGTTGAAAAACAAGATTAGTCAAAATGTTTCGATGATTCCAGCACACCATAAATTTATTGAATCTATCGTAAAAGAATGAAATAAATCATTTGATGCACTACTAAACTTACATAGAAAATAGAGGGCAATCTCGACATAGATATGCCCTCTTGAGAAGATCTTAGCAAGATTTAATCATTCCAAAGCCCACTCTATCGAATCCCCCACAATCCCATCCGACGTTTTAACCTCAATCGAGTTTTTTCCTTTTGTTAAATGGATTTTCCAGGTAGCGATTTTATCTTGTACTTTTTGCGAAGAAATTAATTTTCCGTTTAGGTGTAACTGTAGTTCGTTTTGATTTGAATAAACTTTTACTGTTGCGTCGGGGGATTTTCGATAATTAAATCGGCGTGAGGTGATATACACGACAGGTTTTGTTGACCAGTTTGCTTGATACCAAAAATAGGCATCTTTTTTTGTTTTTCGATCATAGGTGATTAAGCCTTTATCATTAATTCCCAATCGATCTCCTTCTTTTCTTGAGTCTGAAGCGAAATCAAACGCTACCCAAATAAAACTGGCCCACAAATAAGGTTTGGATTCAATTGCTTGCCAGCTTTGTTCGTGAACTATTGATTGATATTGTTCAGGGTGCCAGTTGGAATCGGTGATGGGGCGAGTTGGAGGATCTTCCTGATGTAGTGCGCTGCCACCTGCGCCATATTCACTCACTGCCAATGCGCGGCCATTTAATTCTGCATGGGCTTGATCAAGCCATTCATTCATAGTTCCTGATTGTTGGGGATACCAACCGTGGTAAATATTGCTGGCCGACAAATCGGTGTGTGTGGCAATAGGCTGTGTGACTGGACCGCAACAATTGGCATAAACAGAAAAACGATCAGGATCTTCTTCCTTGGCTACCTGTTGTAATCGTTTCAAAATTGCATTCGCATTTTCGTCGGCGTTATAAATTTCATTACCCAGCCCCCATACAAAAACACTGGGGTGATTGTAGTTTTGTCGAATCATTTCTTTTAATTGCTGGATTGCATTATTCAAAAATTCAGGATTGTGACTGAGTGTTGCAACCAATGGAATTTCTGACCAAACCAAATAACCTGTTTGATTGGCGTGTTGATAAATGGCTTGTGGATGCGGGTAATGCGATAGACGAATTGCAGTTATTCCCAATTCATCCAGAATTCTGAAATCTTCCAATTCTTCATCACGGGTAACGGCGGTGCCTTTTCCGGGACGTTGACTTAAATGCAGATTGACACCGTAAGCTTTGTGGGGGGCTCCGTTCAAAAATAATCCTTTATTCGCGTCAATTCTGATTGTTCGAATACCAAAATGAATGTTGATGGAATCCAGAATAGATTTTTTATTGATGATACTCAGTCTGGCAGTGTAAAGAGCCGGGTCTTTGACACCATTCCATAAATGAGGCCTGTTGATCATTACAGAATACTGTTGTTCGTCACGGGAATATTTTTTTAGACTGAGTGGAAAAGTTTGAGTGGAAATTGTTTTCCCTTGAGGATCCAGTATTTCCATCTTTAATTGTGCCGATAGATTGCGTGAAAAACGATTATTCAGTTTTGTCCTGATAATGACATTGGCGTTTTGTTCGGTATCAAGGTTTGATTTGATATAAATACCATCAGAACCGTAATCATCCAAATCGAAATGCAGTAATCCGGCACAAATCAATTGAACATCTCTGGTGATACCGCCGAAGATACTGAAATCGCCTCCCAAGGGTGCAATATAATCTGTCTCCTTGTTGTCCAATGTGACTTTTATTTCGTTTTTATTGCGCAAATATTTTTTGTGGAGAGGGAAGCGAAATCGGGTGTAGCCGCCTTCGTGAATGCCAAGCAATTGATCATTCAATTCAACTTTTGCGCGAGTGGTGGCACTTGAAAATTCAATATAAGGAATTTCATTTACAGCGCAAGGATTGGAAAAAGTCTTTTTATATATTGCCGTGCCGCGATAATAATAACCTCCATCATCAGCATCCGTTGTATTAAAAGTATGAGGCAAACGGATTTTTTGAAATTGATTGTCAGGTTTATCCAGTTTTTTAAAAAGCCATTCATCATTAAATGGATGATAGGTTCTTGATTGGGTCGTCAGGCAAGTAAAAAATAAAATCGATAAAACTATTATTTTAATCATGAAATATACTCGTTATTATTGGGTGCTGATTGAGTTTAATGCAATTTGCTCGAACCTTTCCGCAATGGATCCAACAAATACTCCAATCCATTCAACCGGATTTCATACATAAGTGATAAGAGTTCTCCCAATTTGCTTTTGGGAAATCCGGTGCGTGCCATCCACACCAGATAATATTCGGGAATATCGGCGATGAGCGTGCCGGCAAATTTTCCGTAAGGCATGGAGGTGCTGACCAATCCTTTGAGTAGTTGCGGGTCGAGTGGTAATTCGTTCATCATCCGCCTGCCAATTTGACTTGATAGCCGCGTTTTTCCAATTCCGATTTAATTTTTTCGCGTTGATCGCCTTGAATTTCGATCACTCCTTCTTTCACTGAGCCGCCAACACCACAGCTGACTTTTAATGCCTTCGCTAATTCTTTTAATTCGGGTTCGGCGAGTGGAATGCCGGTGATGGTTGTTACGCCTTTTCCATTGCGGCCTGCTGTTTCGCGGCGAATGCGCACAAATCCATCGGTTTGCGGAATAACCGGTTTGGTTTTTTCTTCTTTTATGCGGCCTGTTTCGGTGGAGTAAACCAGTTTGGAGTTTTTGTCTTTCATCGTGTTCTCTTGTCGAGTCTGGCAAAAAAGTGCTGTTAGAATACATCAGTTGTAATTTATGAGGAATTGAATGGTGCAGGTCAATATAACAACAGGCAGCGAATGGCAGCCGGTTATCGATATGTTTGCGGAAAATCAATTGGCGGGTGATGACGGCGCTGGCCTTGCATTAATGATTGATGGTGAGTTGGTACTGAATATTGTGGGTGGTGTTGGCCAGAATCGTGTGTTGGATAAACAGTCTGTAGTGTGGACAGAAGATACACTGGTCAATGTTTTTTCGGCAGGCAAAGGATTGGTCGCAATTTGTGTATTGCAACTTGTTGAACAGGGCAAGCTGGAATTGGATAAACCGGTTGCAAATTATTGGCCTGAATTTGCGCAACTCGACAAAGAATTCATTACGGTTCGACAAATATTAATGCACCGCAGTGGGCTTTCTGCTTTTCATCAGGTTGTTACCCAGGAACAAATATTTGATTGGAAATTAATGATTCAGGCTATTGAAAAGGATCAACCCTGGTGGCAACCGGATACCGCACAAGGTTATTCGCCTTTTATTTATGGATGGATATTGGGGGAGTTGGTTAAACGCGTGTCGGGTGAAGAAAGTTTTAATGATTATTTTCAGCGGCATGTTGCAGGCTTGCTAAATGTTGACTGTCATTTTGGTGTCCCTGCAGAAAAATTGTCACAGATTGTGGATACACTGCCTCTGAAGAAATTATCGGCGACAAAAAATTCGGCTGAAAATTTATCTGCAGATGCCGATAGTTTTGCGTTGGGGAAAATTATGAAAGCTGACCCTCGCGGCGTCACCAATCGTGCATTTTCAAATCCCATCAGTTTAATGACATCCACCAACACTATGGCTTGGCGTCAGGCGCAAATTCCTGCCGCCAATGCGCATACCAATGCGCTTGGGCTTGCCAGAATTTATGGTGATTTGGCTGCGCCATCCAGCCGCTTATTGAATGCAGACGTTTTGTCTTTATGTTGGCAGCAACAAACATTTGAAATGGATAAAGTGCTGGGCTTGCCCTTAAGATTTGGCTGTGGGTTTATGCTGTCGCAACAGCGCGCGGATTGTTTGTTGGGTCGTGGTCAACGAGCTTTTGGGCATCCCGGTGCTGGTGGTTCAATTGGTTTTGCTGACCCCGATTATAGTTTGGGTTTTGGTTATGTTACCCAGCGCATGGGACAAAGTTTATTGATTGATCAACGCGTCATTAAATTGATTGATGCAATTTATTCGGTACTGGAGAAATAAGATGGCGGATATAGACAACCAACTCATCGATTTGCAAACGCGTATTGCCTATCAGGAAGATTTGCTGGCAGATCTCAACAATATTGTTATCAAACAAGATGCTGAAATTTTGACGTTGAAGCAACAAGTCAGGCAGCTTGCGAAAAAAATGGAAGATTTTTTGGCGAATCCTGGATCGGCAGGCGTTGAAATCACCCTGGAAAAACCACCTCATTATTAAAGCAGTGCTTTTAATGGCATAGATTCAAACTGGAACTAGACTCAACTAGTGTCCTCATTAATAACAGAATTTATGCGTCGTAAAAATCCGCCATTTTTGACCCTTGCTTCAGACCCGGATGCGTCTGCAAAAAATGCGGATGAATCTGTTCTTAAAGTATTGTCTGATTTGAGCTCGGATGCGGTTTGGTGTTACGACATGAACCCGCCTGTTGATACACATTTACCTATTGAAGCTCAGATGGAAGCCATAGAGTCCGCTGCGCGTCTTATTGATGCCAACAAAGTGTTGTTAACCATGTTGGGTATCAAGGAATTGGATGAGATTCTGGGTATGGGGTTGCGCGATAGCGGGTCTCGTCACTATGTCATTGATCTCGATGCATTCGTAAAAAACAATTACCACCTGAGCGACTACGATATTATTCGGCGCGACAGTCGTGGAAAAGATTTTTATTTTCAAATATCTTGCGCAGGAATTATTGAAGGCCGTTATTTAAAACGTGTGTGGGGAACCACCAAAGATATTACGGCACGCAAACGTTATGAAGAAAGATTGCATTATCATTTTTATCACGATGCGTTAACCGGTTTGCCTAATCGTGAAAAACTTTATGTCGATATGGAAAACTGTTTTGCTGCACGGCAGGAAGACCAGATCAGTGCGCTGATGTTATTGGATATCGATAGATTCAAAGAAATCAATGACACTCTTGGGCATAAAACCGGTGATGCCTTGTTAAAACAAATTGGCCCGCGATTGACTGCGGAAATGCTGGATGTGCAGGGCATGGTGGCGCGTTTGGGGGGCGATGAATTCGCTATATTTTTGCCGCGAATTCGCAGTCCTCATCA
>CAMLRJ010000017.1 GCA_946482345.1 uncultured Cellvibrio sp. | reverse complement strand
ACGAATAATTTCACCCTGAGCTATTTCTTCTGTAATACGCCCACCTGTTGCCAAAGTCGCCATACGGGTAATGCTGGAATTCAAATCGCGAAAGTTAGCGCGCCAAATCGCGTGTGGCGAATAAGCAAATTGCAAATAACTTTCTTTGGCGGCTTTGTTAAAACTGACTTTATAACCTGCCTGTTGCGTAAATTTTTTTAATTCGTGTTCAATATTAGGCTCAAGATCTTCAATACGGTAACGCAGCGATGGTAATTCGTAAGTCCATAAATTAATCCTCGCCAATAAGTCTTCGCGGAATAATCCTTTTTGTACAAGATCAAATAAATTACGATGTGTTCCCGCAATTAATTGAAAATCACTGCCGACAGTTTGATCACTGCCAAAAGGAGTAAATATTTTTTCTTCAATCGCGCGCAATAACATGGCTTGTTCATCAAGGCCCAGCTCGCCAATTTCATCCAGAAACAACAAACCTTTATCCGCTTCGCGCAATAAACCTGTGCGCGCATTCAAGGCACCGGTAAACGCTCCTTTCACATGGCCAAATAATGCAGACATGGCATTATCACCGCGCAGAGTTGCGCAGTTAACTTCTACCAATTTCCCTGTCAATTGTCCGCGTTGTTTTTTTAATTCATAAATGCGTTTGGCCAATTGGGATTTACCTGCACCGGTTGGTCCATTTAATAAAATGGGTGCTTTGGATTTAATCGACACCTGCTCAAGCTGTTCAATCAAGGCATTAAATGCAGAGTTGCGCGTTTGAATTCCACTTTTTAAATGAGTGACTGCATCACGTGATTCTTTTGCAAAACGCGATGCAATTTGATCATAACGGGAAAGATCCAGATCAATAATGTGATAAGTGCCTTTTACATCTTTTGCAGGTGACGATTGCAATAATTTTCCGGGAAAATAATGGGCTTCCGTCAGCAGATATAAACAAATCTGCACTACGTGAGTTCCGGTAGTGATATTCACAAAATAATTATTGTTTTCAGTATCGAAGGTCTGTGCGATGGCCACTTCGTGAATGCGGCTGTAAACCGCTTCAAAATCCCAGGGATCATCACACTGAACCGGTATTGGAACCACTTTGGTTTGCGGAGAAACCTCCGCCATATCTTGCATAACCACATTCAATAATTCTGTATCTTCAGGTAGATACATCAACAAATATTCCTGAATTGGAAACTCAGGGTGCATGGTGATGGAAACGGTAGGACGCCATCGAGTCCAACGGCGTTTACCCAAACCAAACTGATCCAACCTCGACCCTAAAAATCCAATCACCACATTATTCATTTAGATATATTCCTATCTTTTTAGATATTTATTAAACATTTTGGAATTCTAGTTTTAATTGGCGTGTCACACAATAAAATTATTTATTATTTAAAAATCAATAAGTTAAAAATATTTATCGATTGCAATCAAAAGTTGGCAACCCGATTGCAATTACCCACTTGTCAACGAAACGACGAATAAATAGGAAAGATCATGAAATACGAAGTTATGCATAAAGAAGGTCAGGCGCCGGTGAAGTCATGGACACGCGGAGTGAGTTTTGATGAGAACGCAAGGAAACAAGTGAACAACATGGCGAGCATGCCATTTATCCATAAGTGGATCGCTGTGATGCCCGATGTGCATTTAGGTAAGGGAGCAACTATTGGAAGCGTGATTCCAACCATTGGCGCAGTGATTCCTGCTGCGGTGGGTGTGGACTTGGGTTGTGGAATGATGGCTGCGAAAACCACCTTGAATGCATCGCAATTGCCCGATTCATTGGCCGCATTAAGAAGCGAAATTGAAAAACGCGTTCCGCATGGAAGCACACCCAAGATGCAGGGAGGAAGAGATAAAGGTTCCTGGAAAAATGCGCCTGAAGATGTGACTCAAGCATGGGCTAATTTGGATACAGGATTTCAAACACTTTGCGAAAAGCATCCGTTTTTGAAAAACACCAACAACATGAATCATTTGGGAACATTGGGAAGCGGAAATCATTTTATTGAAATTTGTTTGGATGAAACCAATGCAGTTTGGGTGATGTTGCATAGCGGGTCACGCGGTGTCGGGAATCGAATTGGAACTCATTTTATCGAGCAAGCTAAAAAAGATATGGAACGTTGGATGATTAATTTGCCCGATCGAGATTTAGCTTACATCCCCGAAGGAAGTGAACATTTTCGTGATTATGTAGAAGCAGTTGCATGGGCGCAGGATTTTGCCCGATTGAATCGTGAAGTGATGATGGCAAGAACGCTGCAAGCTATACGAGATGTATTGAAAATTTCCTTCGAAGCGCATGTGGAAGCGGTGAATTGTCACCATAACTACATCAGCAAAGAACATCACTATGGAAAAGATGTTTGGGTAACACGTAAAGGTGCTGTGAGTGCAAAAAAAGGCGAGATGGGAATAATCCCGGGAAGCATGGGTGCAAAATCTTTTATCGTTCGCGGATTGGGAAACGAAGAAAGTTTTTGTAGTTGCAGCCACGGCGCAGGACGTGTGATGTCACGTACAGAAGCGAAGCGACTGGTTTCATTGGATGAACACTTGAAAGCCACCGAAGGTGTGGAATGCCGAAAAGATGAAGATGTAATTGATGAAACGCCATCAGCTTACAAACCCATCGAAAAAGTTATGGAAGCGCAATCGGATTTGGTTGAGATAGTGCATACATTGAAACAGGTGTTGTGTGTGAAGGGATGAAACCCTTCACTTTTTTGTGAGAAATAATCATGGTTAAAGAAAACTGGTACGAATTGGAATATGAGAAATCCGGAAACAATGATGATCGAAGCATTCCAGTTTTATATACATCAAGATCTGGACTGATTGAATTGATTCAGGAACTGGAAAGAGTAGAAAAAATTAACTCATCAGGAAGATATTCATTAGATATACCGAATATGGATTACATCTACTCAGTACCATTCACGCATATTGAAATTACAGATCAGCCTATCGCTAACGAGACCTCTGAAGAGTATTCATGTAAACCACTGTTTTGGATTGTAGGTTTAGTTGTAGCAACTCTGTTGTTGGCAGGATACGGATTAACTAGGCTGGTTATGGATGTAATCTGATTTAAATATTATTTTCATTCACTTTGAATGAAAAAAGAATTTGGTGCGTCGTGAATAAACGATTTATTCACGTCCGATTAAACGCAAAGGTTCAGTATTTTTACTGGCTGACACAGATGTCACTGACATTTTGTGTATCGCAATTAATAAGCACCGAATAGTGCCGTGTAGCTCAAAGGTAGAGCGGTGAATTGTGTTCACAGATGTTTGGTTCGATTCCGTCCATGGCTCCAATGCTATAGCTCAGTGGTAGAGCATCTGATTAGGGTTCAGAGTGTTATCGGTTCAAATCCGATTAGCAACTACTTTTCCAAAGTAGCATTAAAGAACGTTCGCAAGAACAAATCGCAGACCTCCGCGATAAAGTTTGAAAGAAATCAGGACAGTCCCTCCCCCTTGCCAAGGGAGGTTAGGAGGGGGTGAGATTTCCCCTATTGAAAATGGAATTCAAACTTTATCAAACAGGCGATTGCCAGGCGTGGCGCTGCTTTTTCACGCAAGTGATGCGTCTCGATCACTTGCCTGAAAAGGTCATCCACAAATGCCAATTAACTGTGGAGGTTCTGCAACTTAAACTTAAGGAGAACAAAATGAAATTTGTTAAAAAATATGTATTGACCGATTCACAAATCGGTTTGCTGTTTAAAGAACAGCAATTTCAAAAAATTTTAACTACAGGCGTGCATAAATTATGGGATTGGAAAAATGAATATCAATTACAATCCATTAACATTACCAGCACACTTGTTGAAGGTGTAACCAAAGAAGTGATGTTTTTAGCTGAAGTTCACTCTGCATTGTTTGCCAATTATTTGCAAACCTGGGAAACCGGCGAAAATGAAATCGCATTGATTTACCAACACGGTGTATTGCGTGATATCAAAGGCCCTGCCCAACGTGGTGCTTATTGGAAACAACTCAATCCTATCAGTGTTGAGAAAATTGATATTTCGGCGGATTTTAAAATCCCTGAACGTTTTGTGCGTTTGTTTTCCAGCATTCGCGACCCTTTGTTGAGCCGATCCGCGATTAATGCGATTGCAATCAGCACCGTATCGGAAGGCCATATTGGTTTTCTGATGGTGGATGGTTCCAGCGCAGGTATTTTGCAACCCGGCTTGCATATGTGGTGGAAATACAACCGCGTGATTGAAGTTAAACAATACGATTTGCGTTTGCAAAACATGGAAGTGAACGGTCAGGAAATTTTGACCAAAGATCGCGTCAGCTTGCGCGTTAACCTGTCTGCCATGTGGCAAATTGCCAATGCAGAATTGGCACGACAAGAATTGGCGGACACCAAGGATTATTTGTATCGCGAATTGCAATTGGCTTTACGAACCATTGTGAGCACTCAAACATTGGATGAGTTGTTGGCCGACAAAAATTTATTGAACCAACAAGTGCAAAACATCGTTGCCGAAAAAGCGATTGCTTACGGTATTGCATTAAAATCTGTCGGCGCGAGAGATATTATTTTACCCGGTGAAATGAAAGCGATTTTGACCCAGGTAGTAGAAGCACAAAAAGTCGCCGAAGCCAACCTGATCAAACGCCAGGAAGAAACCCAGGCAACCAGATCTTTGCACAACACTGCAAAAGTCATGGAAGGCAACCCTGTATTGTTGCGCTTGAAAGAATTGGAAGTCCTGGAAAAAATCACCGCACGCATCAACACTCTGAACGTCTACGGCGGTTTGGATGGCGTGATGAATGATATGGTGAAATTAACTGATCGTACTGCGAGAATGTAATGATTAGGCGCAGGGAAACTTGCGCTGTTTTTTTATTATTTTGACAAAATCATTTTTATAAACTTAATACTGGATCCCTGCCTTCGCAGGGATGACGAATCGTTCAGTCCGGATTCCAGCAAAAGGCCTCTTATATTTTACGACCAAAGCAAATATTCACCGGATGAACGGTATTGAGTGAAAAGCGGGATGGGCATTTAATGACAGATAACTTTCGGCAGTCTGTAGTTGCCTGAAATATTGGCTAATCACGAATGGGGATCTGACATGACCGTCCGGATAACAATAATTTATTTGGTTTGCACATTAGCGCTTTCTGCTTGTGGTGGTTCAGGTGGGGGTTCCAATTCGAATGTTTCCAGTGTGAACTCCAGCGCAACCAATTCACCGAATTCAAGCTCAAGGATTTCGTCTTCCGCTTCTTCTTCGATGCAATCTTCCAGTTCAAGCTCTTCGATTAGTATTTCAAGTTCCACCAGTATTTCAGTATCAATTTCCAGCTCAAGTCGTTCCAGTTCTATATCCAGTTCAAGATCTTCGTCGAACTCAATTTCAAGATCGAGTTCGAGTTCGAGTTCGAGTTCGAGTTCGAGTTTTTCATCTTCTTTGTCCAGTTCTTCTTTATCAAGTTCAAGTGTTGCATCAAGCTCATCTTCTTTGTCGAGTTCATCCAGCTCTACATCTGGAGTTACACCTGTTGACTCGGGTTTGATGTCGAGAGCGAGTAACACCAGCTGTCATGCACCTGCAGCTCCGTCATCAGCACTGGGTAATTATGCATTTAGTTGGGTACAAGGTATTCCTTCAGGTATTGATAGCCCGATTTATCTGACGCAAGCACCCGGAGTGAATAATCGTTATTACGTTGTTGAACGGCCCGGACGCATTCGCAGTTTTGTTTTGGGCGGAAGCTCAACATTGGCTGTGGATTTTTCATCGCAAGTGGTGACCGATGGTGAAGGTGGTGCGTTGAGCATGGCGTTCCATCCAAATTTTGCAACCAACCGTTATGCTTATATTTTTCTGACCGCATCCCGACAAACTTATGGCATCACCAATACTAATGTTTCCATGGTCACAGTTGTGCGTCGCTACACCGTATCCAACGACGGTTTAACATTCAGTAATCCAGTTGATATTTTGGCTCCGCTCAATGCAAGTGATACACGCTTGAATCATCAGTGGACAAATCACAAAGGTGGCTGGATTGGTTTCAGCCCCATTGATGGTTATTTATATATTGCACTGGGCGATAGAGGTGAAGGCGCAGGTGGTGTGCCTATTTCAAATAATTTTTCCAATCCTGCGCAAGATATGAATTCTTTGCACGGAAAAATTTTACGAATTGATGTGAATAATGGTTCACCTTATAGCATACCGGCTGACAACCCTTTCGCTAATGGTGGCGGCGCGCCGGAAATTTTTGCATCAGGATTTCGCAATCCCTGGCGATCCAGTTTTGATCGTTTGACGGGTGAACTTTGGGTTGGTGATGTGGGCGAAGGCGACAGAGAAGAAGTTAATCGTGTGCAATTGGGTGGCAATTATGGCTGGCCTTTCCGCGAAGGATTTATGGATCGTTGTAATAATTGTGTGCGAGGTCAGCAATCAGTTGCACCGGTTGTCGATTTAACCAGGGCAGATGGTTGGGTTGCCATTATTGGTGGTTATGTTTATCGCGGAACGGCCATGCCGGAATTACAAGGGCGATATATTTTTGGTGATTTTATTCGCTCGGGTGTTACCACAATTAATTATGATAATAATGGTGTTGCATCTGCTGTTGATTTAGTTCCCGGTGGCGGCTCATCGCCCACATTATCAGAAGATAATGCAGGCAATATCTGGCGCATTCACACCTGGGGAGGCTTTGAGCAACTGACACGAACTACAGCACCTGCAGCCGGAAATTTTCCGGAAACACTTTCAGCAACCGGTTGTTTTAATCCACAAAATATTCGCGAACCAGCTTCAGGCGTTGTGGCCTACGATCTCAACAGCCCACTCTGGTCAGACGGTGCCAACAAAGAACGCTATTTTGCAATTCCGAATGGCACACAGATTACGATTGAATCCAACGGCCAATGGTCATTTCCAATTGGCAGCGTGTTAATCAAAACTTTTTTACTGCAAAACACGCCAATAGAAACACGTTTGTTGGTTCGTCATCAAAATGGAGAATGGGGCGGCTATTCTTACGAATGGAATGAAGCAGCGACTGAGGCGTATTTGCTGTCTGCAGGAAAAACCAAAAATATTTCAGCTCAGGAATGGCGATATCCTTCACGCGCGCAATGTATGAATTGTCATACTGCACCTAACGGTAACGCTGCATCTGAACGCGTATTAGGATTGGAAACCGCACAAATCAATCGCGATTTTATTTATCCAGGCAATTTAATTGCCAATCAAATTCAAACTCTGGCAACCGTTGGTTATTTTACGACGAATCCTGGTGCGCCAAACAACCTTGCAAAAATGCCAAATCCTCATGATACAACTGCGAATTTAACAGATAGATCCCGTGCCTATTTGCACAGTAATTGTGGTAATTGTCATCAACCCAATGGCCCGGGTCGCGGTGGAATGGATTTTCGATTTGCAAGCAATTGGGCAACTGCCGGTTATTGTAATCAATTACCGTCTCTCGGCAATTTTGGTATTAGTGATGCGCGATTATTAAAACCAGGCGTTGCAGCTGAATCGATTATTCCTTTGCGTATGGCGCGCTCGGATATTCATCGCATGCCACCATTAGGTGTCAGTGTTGCCGACACTCAGGGTTTGAATGTAATTCAAAACTGGATTAACAGTTTGAATCAATGCCCTTAAATATTTCTGTATTGATTGATAAAAGTTGAGGAAAAATTGTGTGCTTGTTTATTACAGTGCTTCTGCCTAAAAAAGCGCAGACATCGAAGATAGGTGAACTCGCTAAAAAACATCATTTTGGTTGGTACAACCTGAGCAATCAAATCACCAAACAATTGGACGGTGACTATTTTTACTTTTGTACTACAAGTGGCATGTGTGATTGTGATACACAATTGGGAACTAAATGTAAAAGCAGTTCCAGTCAAAATCCAGAATTAGAAATTGCCCGATTAAAACGAAAAGGCTGGAATGATGTCAAGATTGCCAGATGGATCGAACAAAAATCAGCAATTAAAAATGAATCCGTATCAAATCATGATGAAATCCAAAAATGGACAGGATTTATTACCGAAATTCTGGAAAAGCGATTAACCAATTCAATCGGAGTGTTGATCCATCAATATTCAAAAAGTGTAAACGACGAAAATTTTACACTACTTGACAGCCATCACCACAGCTCATTAACTGAAGATTACTTGCTGGGGCTTGAGCAAAATCGCGTACACTTTTTTAGCAAAAATTCAGTTTTACAACAAACGTCATATCCGCGAAAAAAACTATCGATGGAATATTAATCCTCAACCACGTCCATGTGATTATTGGCAGATATAGCAGAAAATTAAAATTTATAAACCAATGTAATCGACGTTGTTGTATCTGTTTTCTCTTTACCGGGTGCAACATCAGAGTCGCTTGCCAATGCAAATGCCGCTTTCATTTGCATGACTTCGCTGATCTTTGTACTCAATGAGGTTTCTGACAAAGTACGGCGGTTATCTTCCGCAGATTCAATGCTGACAGATTGTTTGAATTCTGCATTCTCTGTGATTTGCCAGGCCAACACACCGGCAACACGTAACATAGTGCCATCTTCGGTAACCAAATAATCCGGGAATACAGGATCTTCAAAAACTTTTTCTCCCCTGACATAACCGGGGCCGATTTCCGCATCCAGTTGCAGCGTCTCACGTTCGATTAATCGTGAACCATAACCTATAGAGATGGTGGAATAACGACGATATGCACCAAATTTATCTTCAGCATGGGATGCAAACAAGAATAAATAATCTTCTTTTCGACCAAAGTCATAAGCGCTTTTTACTGAACCAAAATATTTTTCAGCGGTCTTCTCATTGCTGGTAGTGCCATCATCATTTTCAACTTCGCTTTTGTTGATTAACCCGGTCAGTACATAAGAGTTTGTCCATTTATCCAGATTTTGTTTAATGTCCAATTTTGCTTGCATGCTGGTAGTTTCCGTATTACCTGATGCAGACACCACACCCAGCTCCGCTGACGCTTCCCAAGGCCTTACTTCATCTGCGAATGCCGCATCAAGAGTCAGCGCAGTGATAAAACCCGATAACAAACATTTTTTGATACTGAAAGTTTTCATATCAATATTCCTGTATTAACAAGGGTGGATGAAATAGCAAGGTTCTGGATAGTAACGCGTTTTGACAAGCTTATAAAAATTAATTTTTGTTTTTGCCTATTCTTGCAAAATTTTTTACGCTTAAACATGCCAATCGATGATGCAATTTTTGGTGCCCAATATTTATCCGGATTATTTTTGAACATCTCAGGTTGTTTTTTGAAAATTTAATGCCCCGCTGTATAATCGCGTCTCCATCAAAGGATCAGCTGAATGAACCCTCCTGCATTTCACTTCCGATTATTACACCCCCGCTATTGGCTCAACTGGTTAGGTATTGGCATTTGGTGGTCACTTGCCCAATTACCTTTTGGTGTGCAAATGAAAATGGGTTCCGGACTTGGGAAACTGATGCCATTGTTCGCCAAAAGACGAATCGCCATCGCCAAACGAAATCTGGAACTTTGTTTTAAACAACTCACTGTTCAGGAACAACAACAATTGCTGAACAAACACATTGATTCTTTGGGTAAAGTGTTTTTTGAAATCGGACTGGCCTGGTTTGCTTCAAAAAAACGATTGGAAAAATTGATTACCTATGAAGGGCTTGAGCATCTAAAAAAAGCGGAAAAAGAAGGAACCGGTGTGATATTGATGGCACTTCATTTTACCCATCTGGATTTAGGTGCGGCCTTCATGAGCATGCAACATTCAATCGATGGCAGCTATCGTCAACATGACAATCCTGTTTACGATTTTATCCAACATAAATGCAGGGAGCGCTTTAGTCGTGATGCTATGGCAATTGAAGTCTCAGATCTACGAACCGTTATTAAACAATTAAAACGAGGACGCGCTATCTGGTACGCACCTGATCAGGACTACGGACGCAAACGCAGCAAACATAATATTTTCATTCCATTTTTTGGTGTAGAAGCCGCTTGCATTACCTCCACCTCGCAACTTGCCCGCATGGGCAATGCACAAGTGATTCCCTTCGTTTGCATACGCAAAAAAACTGGCGGTTATCACCTGAAGGTAGAACCGCCTTTGGCCGATTTTCCGAGCGATGATCTGGTTCTGGACACCAAACGCATCATGCAACAAGTGGAACAAGGAATCATGATGGCCCCCGAACAATACCTCTGGGTCCATCGCCGCTTCAAAACCCGTCCGGAAGGTGCCGCCAGTTTTTATGCGGATTTACCCTGAATTCATTGAAAAAGGCACAAGAAAACGAAAGCGGATTGACCTGAATTATTTTGTGATAAGATGCGCGGCTTTTTCTGACAGACCGCAGGCAAATCGCTATGGCAAGAAAAGTTGCAGTCATCATGGGTTCCAAAAGTGATTGGTCCACCATGCAAGCCGCAGTAGAAATACTCGAACAAATGGGTGTGGACTATCACACCGAGGTAGTTTCCGCTCACCGCACCCCGCAAAAACTCACTGAATTCGCTGAATCTGCTGTGGATAATGGCTATGCCGTTATCATCGCTGGCGCTGGTGGTGCCGCTCATTTACCGGGCATGGTTGCCGCGCACACGCGTTTACCTGTGTTGGGTGTTCCTGTTCAAAGCAAAGCCTTGAATGGTTTGGACAGCCTCTACTCCATAGTGCAAATGCCCAAAGGTATCGCCGTAGGAACTTTGGCGATTGGCGTCGCCGGTGCGTTCAATGCTGGCCTTTTGGCCTGTCAGATTCTGGCTGTCACTGATCCTGTGTTAGCTGAAAAAGTTGATCGATTCCGTCAGGAACAAACACAAGCCGTTCTTGATAATCCGGATCCACGAGATCAATAAGGACAACCAGATGAAGCAACGTATTTGGGTATTAGGCGCAGGCCAGTTAGGTGCCATGTTGAAACATGCAGGCATGCCACTGGCATTGGATGTTTGTCCGGTTGATATAGATGAATCAACGGCACCCAATTTGGATACGAATGATCTGGTAACCGCAGAACGTGAACAATGGCCAGCGACTTTAGTCACCAAAACACTGGCACAGCATCCGCGATTTATTAATCAATCAATTTTTGGCCGATTGGCTGATCGTAAAACACAAAAAGAATTAATTGATTCACTCGGGCTGGCAACAGCGCCCTGGCGAAATGTTGCCAACAATATTTCAGCCAATGAATTGCGCGACCAATTGGGTGAAGCCGTTTTATTAAAACGCAGAACCGGCGGTTACGATGGCCGAGGTCAACATTGGTTGCGCACTGACGATGATCAGGTGCCTGACGATTGGCAAGGTGAAGCCATAGCCGAACAAGCGATTAAATTTGATGAAGAAGTTTCACTGGTTGGTGTACGTAACGCCAATGGCGAATGTGTTTTTTATCCACTGACATTAAATTTACATCTCAACGGTATTTTATATTCTTCGATTGCCCCACTCGCTCGTTTACAAAATTTGCAAACCCAGGCAGAAAATATGCTGGGCACATTGTTAAATGCATTGGATTACGTCGGCGTAATGGCAATGGAAACTTTCCGCGTCGGTGACACATTATTAATCAACGAACTCGCTCCGCGCGTTCACAATTCCGGCCATTGGACACAAGCCGGTGCCAGCATCAGCCAATTCGAGTATCACTTGCGCGCCATCGCCAATATGCCCACACCAAACCCACAAGTCGTCGGGCAAAATGTGATGATTAATTTAATCGGTACTGACTACAATCCCGAATGGCGCAATCTTTCTTGCGCAAGAGTGTACTGGTACGGAAAAGACGTGCGCCCCGGCCGCAAAGTCGGCCACATTAATTTAGTGAGTAATAACATCACCGAGCTTCGCGAAACGTTAATTTTGCTGGGGGATTTATTGCCTGAGAAATATTATGTCGAGGCGATTGAGTGGAGTTTGAAGGCGATAAAAACAAACTAAACGGTATTAAGTTGTTTTTCGTGATCTTTAATTATGAATGATCTTCGCCAAAAAAATAAATTTTATATTCATTGTCTATATGGATTACAGTAACAATAAATTTTAAAATAACACCATTTTTTTCTTCAACTTTTACATGATAATTAAAAAAATCCAATTTTCTATCATCAATAAGCATCTGATAAACTTCCGACCTCGCGAAATCTTTCAATAATGGCCTATCTTTAGTTGCGACAATCTCTCCACAAATTGGAAAGTCTATTTGGTTGAATCCTAGCGCTGCAAGGCTAGAACCGTTGGAATTCGAAAAACAGACATCTAAAAAATTAAATACAAGCTTATCCACAAGCTTTAGATCATGCGAACTACTGCAGGACGCAAGTAAAATAATCAATATAAATTTTTTCATAGTTAATTGGCTATATCAGAATCCCGTGTTAACACTTCCAACAATTCAATTTCAAAAATTAAATTTGAATGGGGTTTGATCAATGGCCCCATTTGACGTTCACCGTAGGCCAGTTGTGACGGAACAAATAATTTTCGCTTGCCACCCACTTTCATTCCAATTATTCCCTGATCCCAACCTTTAATCACTCGACCAGTACCAATTACACATTGAAAAGGTTTGCCGCGATTATGTGATGAATCAAACTCTGTTCCGTCTTCAAGCCAACCTGTGTAATGGGCGGTAATCAATGCGCCTTTGGAAATTTCTTTTCCTTCACCAACAATAATGTCTTCTATTTTTAACTCTGTTATTGAATTGCTCATTTTATATCTCTATTAGCTAATAAAAATCAATAAGGTGCTTCTTTGTTTTCAAATTTATAATGATTAAAGTCGTGTAATAATTTTGGCTCTGCCAGCAATTGAGCATCAAGAATATCCAACTGATACAAACAACCTTTTTCAGCAAAGTAAATCACACCATCAGCCCAATCCGCCCATCCCCAATCTGGTTTTAAAAAAGATTCCTCACTATGGTTAATCAATTCATGTTCATCCCAGTAGCATCCCTTGCCTGGAGGCGAACCTGTCTGAGCATGACATATTTTTCTCAGTATCCATCCATTTAAAATTTCTTTTTCAAAAATGCTATCAACATGCCACCGATCATTTTCCAGTGTTTGTTTTAAAACCCATCCCTCCCTCTGCAACTTGTTGTAATACACATGTAAACACTCCCCTCCGTATTGTTTCGATGGTTGATATTTCTTATCTCGCACGACTTCCTGATTATCATATATAACGTCATGACCATAACCATCATTTAACCAATAGCTGCGATCATTTATAAATAATCCTCCACCATTCCAACAATCTCCTTTAGCAAACAAGGTAACAGCTTTTAGCCAAGGTACTCTCGCGACAGCAGTCCATGCCCCCTTAACCTCTGAACTCCACTTTCCGTTCATTGCGAAATAGATCCAATATTGACCTGATGGAGATATATCAGACCGTCTTTCATAAATACGGCCTTTCAACCATTGGGTAACTTCAAATATATTGTGCTTGCGATCCCACCCAATAATACAAGTTTGTTTTGATGGCCCACACCGAATAATAATTGCTTTATCACTCTTCGATGCAAGCAAAATATGAATTCTGGCTGGAAACTCTTCCTTTAACATTTAAAACTGCCTTTTCATAGTTTAAAAACTTGTGACAGGTTAAGACTCAACACAACCCGGTGCTCATAAAGACCATCATAATTCGGAATCGCAATCGGTAAGCCTTTCTCATTATATTCAGCTGCTTTAAATCCCAGCTTGTGATGAAAGGCGATAGACTTTTTATTACGGGGTGATGTTACACACTGGATAATAGAAATGTCTTTTCTTTTACAATAATCAATAAATATTTCGTAAAGTCGGCTCGCAATTTTTTGCTTTCTATATTCAGGATCAACCCCGATAAAATGAACATAAGCCGTTTGTTTGCTCGATGGAGAAACAAAACCAATCAGAAAGCCAACTACATTCCCATTTTCTTCAAACACAAAACTGGATTGTTGAAAGTGAATAAAGAACAAACGAGGCAACATATCGACCATATGCCTACCTCCCCACCAATCATTCAATTGACGGATAAGATAGTCATAATCTTTTTCACAAATATTTCTAATCATAACGAACGATATTTTTTACTGACCACCAATATATGGCTCTATTTCCTTTTTATTAAAAATAATCCGGCAGAAAAAGATACCAACAACAGGGGTAATATAAATGCCACCGCAATTTCTTCGCCATATCTGATGAAATATTTATCAAGAAAATCTGCAACGTACGCAGCACTCAAAAAATAAACTGCTACCCATATTGGAAGAATAAAAATGGATATTACGCCATAAAGCCAAATATTGATTTTTTTATAAATACATCTCAACAAAATGGCAGATACAACAAATGCCAGAATAGCAGAAGGCACGCCTATATAGACAAGGTACAAACCTCCTCCATGAGCGTACACAAAAGGTGAAAGCAAAATGCAAGCAAGAGTAAAAATCAATCGGATAGATACACGCCCAATCATGTGGTTTACCTGATTTCAACCAATAAACGCTGATCCTACCCAATAAAACATCCCAATTCACCAAATTGCCTTATTCAATTTGGACGAACCGGCCTGATTCGCTATGATGCGCGTCATTCCATTAGCTAGATCCATTAATAGAAGGACTCCATCATGAGTGACGTTCAACATCATCGTTTGATTATTCTGGGCTCTGGCCCTGCGGGTTACACGGCAGCTATTTATGCAGCGCGCGCCAACCTCAAACCTGTAGTGATCACCGGCATGCAACAAGGTGGTCAGTTGACCACTACGACTGAAGTGGAAAACTGGCCTGGTGGTGCGCACGATTTGCAAGGGCCTGATTTGATGGTGCAAATGCAAGAGCACGCGGAGCGTTTTAATACCGAAATTATTTTCGATCATATTCACGAGACTCATTTGCGCGAAAAACCCATACGTTTGGTCGGCAACAATACCTATACCTGTGACGCACTGATTATCGCAACGGGTGCATCTGCACAATATTTGGGCCTGCCATCTGAACAGGCGTTTATGGGACGTGGCGTCAGTGCCTGTGCGACCTGTGACGGATTTTTCTACAAAGACCAAAAAGTTGCCGTGATCGGTGGTGGTAATACCGCTGTTGAAGAAGCGCTGTATCTGTCAAATATCGCCAGCCACGTAACGCTGATTCATCGTCGTGACAAATTAAAATCAGAAAAGATTTTACAGGATAAACTTTTTGCCAAGGCCGCTAACGGTAACGTCACCATTTTATGGAATCATCAACTGGATGAAGTAATTGGTGAAAAAGGTGTTACCGGGTTGAAGTTAAAAAGCACTCTTGATGGCAGCAGTAAACAAATTGATATTGCCGGTTTGTTTGTGGCGATTGGCCATAAACCCAACACTGATATTTTTGCTGGCCAACTGGATATGAAAGATGGCTACATAATCGTGAAAAGCGGATTACAGGGCAACGCCACTGCAACCAATATTCCGGGTGTATTTGCAGCAGGCGATGTAGCCGATCATATTTATCGTCAGGCCATTACATCATCTGGTGCCGGTTGTATGGCAGCGTTGGATGCAGAAAAATATCTCGACGATCTGGCTTAACCAGCGGAATGAAAGTCCTGTTAATAAAAATGTCCTCCATGGGGGACATTTTTCACACATTCCCCGCCATTACCGACCTTAAGGAGAAGCATCCCGAGGTGGTGATCGATTGGGTTGTGGAAGAAGGTTTTGCTGAGATTGCGGCATGGCATCCCGCCATTCGCCAGGTAATTCCCATTGATTTACGCCGCTGGATGAAACAAAAAAACGGGGCCAGCTGGAGCGCCTTTCGCCAGTGGCGCAAAGCGCTAAAACGTGAGCACTACGATTGCGTGATTGATGCGCAAGGCTTATTAAAAAGCGCGATAGTCACCCGCACCGCCCTCGCCGATACCCGACACGGATACGATAAACAATCGGCGCGTGAATCCATCAGCAGCTGGTTTTATTCACATACTCACGCGGTATCCAAAGAGCAGCACGCCGTAGAAAGAACCCGCCAGCTATTCGCCAGTATTTTTAACTACGCACCGCCAGCTACCTTGAACTTTGGCATTAACCAGAACTTTGCACGGGTGCAAAAGAATAGCCGTAAGCTGGTATTCATTATCGGCACCAGTTGGACCACCAAGCTGTGGAGCACAACACACTGGCAAAGCCTGGCGAAGATGGCGGTGGAACAGGGTTACAACCTGGAAATTATTTGGGGCAGCGAGAGCGAGCGCGTTATCGCCGACCAGATTATTGCGGTTTGCCCCACAGCCACCCGTCCACAACAACGGCTATCGATCACTACCATTGCAGAAAAACTTGTTGAAGCAGCCGGCGTAATCGGCCTGGATACCGGCTTCTCCCACCTGGCTGGCGCGCTTGAAACACCGACCATCGCACTTTATGGCCCCACATCACCCACCAAAGTTGGCCTGATCGGTGCGCATACTTGTAATTTGCAAATGGAAAACCCACTGGACTGCGTACCCTGCCATAAACGCAGCTGTCGCTTACTGCCGGAACACAGCAGTGAGACACCGCCGTGTATGACGGGAATATTGGCTGCGCAAGTGTGGAATAATTTACAACAGAAACTTCCCGGCGCATTGGGAAGCAATCCTCCATCGCACTTGTCATGAACCGAGTCAGGTAAATACCCATGGGAAAACATTATTTATTTTACGGTTCAGAACGTTATACGCTAGCCATCATGCGTCCTATCGATGAAGCGATAAAAGCCCGCGGCGGTAAAGTTGCGTGGTTCTTCGGCGGGCCC
>CAMLRJ010000016.1 GCA_946482345.1 uncultured Cellvibrio sp. | reverse complement strand
GTATCAACTACGGCCTCCCTCATCATTTTTTACCTTCCTTTTTTCGATGCATTGCCGCTAAAGCTCTTCCGGCAATATCCGCCATTTCATCTCCAAAAAAATTCTCTGGCCAATTCTCAATATCACCGTATAAATTTAATTGCAAAGCTTCCAGTTCTGCCGATTTTGCTGAACGCTTACAAAAATATATTGCAACATCTTCTGGCGCTATCTGCCCCTCAGCTATTCGGCGTTGAAGTCGGTTTAGAAAATGCTCGGAATGACTTTCCACAATGAGCTGCACGTTACGCTCTTTACCATTTTCTCGTGCCTGAACCGCAGAAATAAAAACATCGGCCAGCTCTGCTTGTACCTGTGGGTGCAAGTGTATCTCAGGCTGCTCCATCCAAATTGTTGAATTCGGAGGACAATAAAATGCTTCTACCAACGCAGGTAACACTTGGGACACTCCAAATCCAACATCAGTTATTTTTACTTCACTTGTACTTGGATGCGTCTTTACTAATACCTCATATTCTTTGCGGCCTTTGGCGACAGCTCTCACTTCAAAACTCGAAATAACACCCAAATCTTTTAACCATTTTGCAATAAATTCATCAAATCTATACTGCGTTTTCTTGTGTCCTCTATTTAAATAACGCTCTTTTACTGTTGCTGCCAGAATAGCAGCAACAGAAAACTCTCCTTTTTGCCCAACACTTTCTGGCGTTTCTCCCGACCAAGAGTAAATTCGCTTTGGGTGCTCTCGTAATGGCCCAAGGTAATAAATTCTATTGAGCGCAGCTTCAGTCTCCAGAGCCATATCTGCCAGAAAATCGGCGTTTTGAAAACGAGCCCTGCTTTGATCTGAGATACGATAAAACTTATCAGGCTCTTCCAGCGGCCAAACACGCCCCGTATTTCTTATCAGCTTATACTCTTTTGAGTTGATATCTAATTTTCCTTCTTTATCGCGAGAAAATTTAGCAGAAAGTTTTTCCTCATTTTTATGTTTTAAACAGTAAATTAACTCATCGACATTAGGTTGATCCTGCTTATCAGTGCTCATGGTCACAGAAATTGACAGTTCATCACCTGAAAATTTAGTCTGGGCAACTGGATCGTTAACAGTAAACTTTTCAGGCAATAACCAACCCAGCTCAAATTTTAAATTACTTTTTAAATCATGATTATGCAGGCACTCAGCATAAGTGCCCAATTCAATTAGAGAGTTTTCATCACCAAGATGTAAGGGCCGTTTACGATCGGTTGATTGCACAGTCTGCTTTAACGCTAACAGCAAATGTCCAAGACTACTTTTACCGGCACTATTTGCACCAAAAATAACTGTCAATGGCGCCAGCTTTATATGCCCAGTATCTTTCCATGCCTTGAAGTTTTGAATGTGAAGAGAAGTTAACATATTTGATTCCTAGTCCACCTATAGATTTAAAGATAATACTTTTCCCCAAGCCATTCCAATCACTAAGATTAAACCCTGTACAGTATGATGAATTATTCGCAAAACTTAAACCAAATGAACAATTTTCAGCAACCCTGCAACTAACTATATTACATCGTGGCTTTTGCGAAGATGCAATCTTGTGCCAACATCTGAATTCATCATTAGGGTAGTGCTATCTGCTCCAACGCCCATTGATACAAAAAATTCTTTTTCAAGCCGGTAATTTTTGCACCCAACGCAGCGGCTTGTTTTACAGGTAGTTCTTCAATCAATACTTTCATGATGTGAATTTGTTCGGCGGTTATTTCTGTTGATTGAATTTTATTGCTACCTTCTACCAACAATACAATCTCACCGCGCTGTTGATTGCTGTCTGCGGCGACCCATTCGACTAATTGACTTAATTGATCGCCCTGAATGGTTTCGAATGTTTTGGTGATTTCGCGGGCGATGACGACTTGTCGTTCGTTGCCAAAAACACTTTGCATATCTTGCAAGGTTTCCAACACCCGGTGGGGAGCTTCGTAAAAAATCAGTGTGCGGGTTTCTTGTTCGAGCGTTTGTAATTGCGTCAATCTGGCTTGTTGTTTTGCGGGGAGAAAACCTTCGAACGAAAATCTATCCGACGCCAAACCTGAAGCGGATAAAGCGGCGATGAGAGCACAGGCACCGGGGACGGGGATGACTTTTATTCCCGCTTCGCGCGCCTTTTTGACCAAACGATAACCGGGGTCTGAAACCAGCGGTGTGCCTGCATCGGAAATCAGGGCAACCGAATCACCGGATTGCAAACGTGCCAGAATTTGTTCAATGCGACTGTCATCACTGTGGTCGTGATAAGCGACGCAAGGGGTTTTGATTCCGAAATGATTCAATAAATGTGCGCTGTGGCGCGTATCTTCAGCAGCAATCAGCTTTACTGTTTGTAGAGTCTCTATGGCTCGCGGTACCATGTCGCTCAGATTGCCTATTGGCGTTGCGACCACATATAAGTCACCGTAATTTTGTTGTGCCAGATTCATTGCTGATTCCTGTATGAATTAATTCCAGATTGAGGGCGCCATGTTTAAACAGTTTATTTCCCTATTATCACTTACATGCTTATTGTTGCTTGTCAGTTGTAGTAGCACCCCTGATAAAACGGGTAAAACCAGCACAAAAGATCTATCTGCCCAAGAGATCCTGACGCTTGCAGAAAACAAATCATCCCCTGAACGGGAATCGCTGATAATGGATGCAGCGCAATTGTATCTGGATGAGACGCAAAATAAAAAAGCCAATCAATTATTGCGCAAATTGGATGTCGATCAGCTCTCGGATAAAAATTTCGAAAAATACACTTTTGTTTCTGCACAACTTGCGATAGCAGAAGGCGATCATCATCGCGCGATGGACATTCTAACCAGTGCCCGACTGGAACAACAATGGCAACACATATCCTTCAGGAGCGAAAAAAACCTGCGTGAATTGCGGGCGCAGACTTTCGATAAATTAGGCGATATTCAAGCGAGCGTCAGCGAGCGCATTAAACTCGCAGTCGTGCTGACCAACAAACAGGAAGAAGCTGACAACCAATTGGCCCTGTGGCAAAGCCTGATGAAAATGAATTTTTCCGAATTACAAAATCTGGCTATGGAACAGTCGGGCGATGCAGAAAAAGGTTGGTATAGTTTGGCCGCTATCGCCAAAAATCATCAAGTGGATTTGGATACACAACAGGAAATGCTGCATCAATGGACAGTCGATTGGAAGCGCCATCCGGCTCGAAATAATTTGCCGCAAGAACTCAAACTGATTCAAAACCTGATTTTAAATCAACCTAAAAAAGTCGCACTGTTATTACCCCAATCCGGAAAACTGGCTGAAGCAGGCGAAGCATTGAGCGATGGTTTTTTTGCAGCCTACTATCAAGCACTCAATGCCGGACGCCAGGTTCCTGAAGTATCACTCTACGATTCCAGCGGTGACACGCTTGCACTTTATCAACAAGCCGTTAATGAAGGCGCAGAATTAATTATTGGCCCGGTGGAAAAAGAAAAAGTCAATGAACTGGGGCTACTCCCCTCATTAAGCACTCCGGTACTGGCATTAAATTATGCTGAAGGAATTCCGGAATCCTCGACAGGATTATTTTTTCAATTTGGTTTGGCGGTAGAAGATGAAGCACGCCAAATTGCTCGACAAGCCTTTGCAGAAGGCAAACGACAAGCCATGTTAATTATTCCACAACAAGAGTGGAGCCAACGCAGTGCAGCCGCGTTTACTCAGGAATGGGAATCGATGGGTGGACTGGTCGTCAATCGCACACAATTTTTCCCCAATATGAATTTTTCCAATTTGGTTAAAGATGTGATGCTGATTGAATCCAGCCAGATTCGCGCGCGTCAATTGGAAAGTTTTTTGGGCATGTCATTGGAAACAACCCCTCGCAGTCGCAGCGATGTCGACATGATTTTTTTGATCGCTGATCCATTGCAGGCACGTCAAATAAAACCCATGTTTGCCTATCATTACGCAGGGAAAATTCCTATTTATGGCACCAGCCAAATTTACTCCGGCACCCCCAACCCCAAAGCAGATCGCGATCTCAATGGCATACGCTTCACCGCTATGCCCTGGTTGTTCGACGACCGCAGTCCGGAAAAAATAGCGATTGCAAAAGCGTCGAGTTCTGCGGCTGTTTATGGTCGGTTACACGCGCTGGGTGTTGATGCTTATCGAATTTATGCGCGCTTGCCACAAATGGCAAAAACACCGGATATTAAAATTAACGGTGCAACTGGTAGCCTGCACCTCGCCGCCAATGGGCGCATTGAAAGGGAACAACTGTGGGTGCGATTCAGTGAAGGCTCTGCATTACCGCTGCCCATGGTTGTTGATACCGAAGACAATAATGAATAACGACCATCTACTTAAAGGGCAAAAAGCAGAGGATTTGGCAGAAGCATTTTTGCAGGCGCAAGGCCTGATCAGTTTGGTAAAAAATTTCTCTTGCAAATCCGGCGAAATCGATTTGATTATGAAAGAAAAAGAGGTGGTGGTATTTGTAGAAGTTCGTTTGCGAACCAATCCGTTTTTTACTCACGCCGCCGAATCCGTTAACTATAATAAACAACGCAAATTAATTAATACGGCGCGATTTTATCTGCAACAAACAGGATTATTCGATAAAGTTGCTTGTCGATTCGATGTTATCGCCATGAACAACAACCAACGTATTACCGCAACAGACTGGATTAAAAACGCATTCGGGGCATAAGCTGACTGAATACTGTGAAACTCTTACGGAACCCTTTATGGAACAACGTGTTATCAATATTTTTCATGAAAGTATCGAAGCCTGCATGAATGCAGGTGAGCATTTACCTCCACTGCTGGTTGCAGCAAGTCAATCCATAGTGCACGCGCTTCTGGCGGATAAAAAAATTATTTGTTGCGGCAATGGCATCTCATCAGCGCAAGCGCAAATACTTGCCAGTTGCCTGACAACCCGATTCGAACAAGAACGCCCCGGACTACCGGCATTACATCTGGGCGCTGATGTCACTACACAAACATCCATAATCCATGAATATGGATTAAATGAAATTTATGCAAAACAATTGCGCTCACTTGGACAAGCCGGCGACATATTGGTGTTATTCACCGAGCAGGGAAAAAGCAGCAACCTGTTACAAACGATCAGCGCCGCTCACGATAAAGATATACAAGTGATTGCATTTACCGGACGGGATGGCGGCGACATCTCGGCACTGCTGGATAATCGCGACATTGAACTGCGAGCGCCCAGCCAGTCACGCCCCCGTATTCATGAAGTTCACTTGCTGTCGATTTTTTGTTTGTGCGATTTGATTGATCAACAGCTATTCGGCGCCTACTCCGATTAAGGCTATTGTGAATATCTCACGTCCTGTTAATATTTTGCAGCGTTTGGTGTAAACGCATTTTCTTCACCTCTAACCATGAACCGGATGACATTATGATTTCTTCTATCGTAGCCTTGGTGATAATTGTACTGTTGGTGCTTTACTTTATTGGTGTTTACAACCAGTTGGTCACTTTAAAAAATCGTTTTGAAAATGCATTTTCACAAATCGAGGTACAACTTAAGCGTCGCTATGATTTAATTCCCAACCTGGTTGAAACTGCCAAAGGCTACATCAAACACGAACGCGAAACGCTTGAAGCGGTTATTGCTGCACGTAATCAAGCAGCAACAGGTTTGAAAGCAGCAGCAGCCGATCCAACCAATGCTGCCGCTATTGCTGAATTAGGTGCAGCTGAAGGTGCGTTGGCCAGTGCTATGGGGCGATTGAATGTTGTCATGGAAGCTTATCCTGATCTCAAAGCATCGCAAAATATGATGCAGGTATCGGAAGAACTGACCAGCACAGAAAATAAAATTTCTTTTGCTCGCCAGGCATTCAACGATGCAGTGACTGCCTATAACACTTACAAACAAACCTTCCCACCTGTATTGGTCGCAAAATCATTTGGTCATGTTGACGATGCCAAATTGCTGGAATTTGCCGATACCGCAGAAATTCAGGCTGCACCCAAAATTCAGTTTTAATCTTGTTCAACGGATGACAATTTGTGAATTTTTTTGAACAGCAAGACATAGCGCGTAAAAAAACGCGCTATCTGATTCTGTTACTTTGTATGGCAGTTGCATCGCTGATTGCCATTACCACTTTATTTGTGGCGACCACTTTCTTCTTCGGTCAGCAACAAACCCCTGATCAGCAAATCACATTCAAAGCCATATTAAACTCCATCAGTTTTGAAATGTTTGCGGTGATCAGCCTGATCGTTATCTTCGTTATTCTTTCAGGTAGTTTGTACAAATTATTTCAAATCAGGGCAGGCGGAAAAACCATTGCCGAGGCGTTGGATGGCCGATTGATCAGCACTGAAACCAATATTTTTGCCGAGCGCAAAGTGTTAAACGTAGTGGAAGAAATGGCCATTGCAGCAGGCACTCCGGTTCCACCTGTTTATTTAATTGAAGATGACAGTGTCAATGCTTTCGCAGCCGGGCACAGTCAACGCGATGCAGTGATTGGCATAACCCGTGGTGCGATAGAATTATTAAACCGGGAAGAATTGCAGGGAGTCATCGCACATGAATTCAGCCATGTATTTCATGGCGATATGAAATTAAACATGCGCCTGATTGCTATTTTGCACGGCATTTTACTGCTGGGATTGATCGGTCAATTTCTGGTTAGAAACGGATTTTATTCAAGAAGCCGATCCAGTAAAGACAACGGTAAATTCGCCATTATCGCTTTCGGATTGGGTTTAATCATCATAGGTTATGCAGGTACTTTTTTTGGTAATCTGATTAAAGCAGCCGTTAGTCGTCAACGCGAATTTCTGGCGGACGCTTCATCTGTTCAATACACACGTAACCCGACCGGAATTGGCAATGCGCTTAAAAAATTGGGCGGGCATTCAGGCAGTTCCCAATTATCCAGTCCCAATGCTGCAGAATTTTCACATCTTTATTTTGCTGAAGGTCTCAGCCATTTTTTAAGCTTGATGGCTACACATCCAAAACTGGAAGAAAGAATCAAGCGCATAGAACCTTATTGGAACGGTGAATTTATTTACACCTCTGCAAAAGATGAAGAAGAAAAACTTGCGGAAAATTATTCACCGACACCATCACAACTCGCACCGCAACAAACACTGGGGGTCATCGCTGCCCTGAGTCAAATAGGCCAGCCATCACCTGAACATTTGGCCTATGCACAACAAACTCTCAATATACTTGAAGGACGTTTACGCGACGCAACACGTCACCCGCTATCCGCGCAAGTTATTATCTTTGGCTTGTTACTCAGTAAAAATACTGACACTGCAGAAAGAAATCAGCAGTGGAAACTGGCAACCAATATTATTCCTGAACAGGATTTGGCGGAAATGGCATCGATTGCAGAAATGGCTGCAGCGGCTGAAGAAAATTTGCGTTTGCCATTATTGGAACTCTGTTTACCCACGCTCAAAACACTGGATCAAATTTCCATAGAAAAATTTCTGGGCGTTATTCACCAATTCATTTATGCCGATGGTCGTGTCAGTGGTATGGAATGGGCAATTAACCATATTTTACGTCACCACTTGCTGAAAATAGCCGTTGGTTCACAAACCTATCAATTAACCGATCTCACCAATGAATTATCACAATTGCTCTCCATGATTGCTCATGCAGGCAATAAGGAATTGCACAGCTGTGAAACAGCTTTTGCTGCAGCATCCAACGAATTGCAATTGGAAAATATTCGCCTGATTGAAAGGCAAAAATTAACGCTTACTGATGTAGACACCGCACTGGAAAGGCTCAGTCAACTCAAGCCTTTACAAAAACCCAAGCTTTTGAAAGCACTGAGCCAGTGCGTATTGGCCGATGGACAAATCACTCAACGCGAAGCCGAGTTGTTACGTGCCATAGCCGCTGCGATGGACTGCCCGATTCCTCCGATTGCCGCATCCTGATCAATTTCATCCGATGACCAAACTCGCTATAATGCGCGACCTGAACTTATTCACCCCCTACCTGAACTACACTGGAGATACCGCCTTGCAACTCGATAATGCATCCCTTGAACAACTCCGCCTGTGGGAAAAAGATTTATCCGACCGCTATGAAAACATCAAGGCAAAAAAATTAAATCTGGATTTGACCCGTGGTAAACCTTCATCCGAACAGCTGGATTTATCCGATGCACTGGATGGCATTTTAAAAGGAAATTACATTGCCGCTGATGGAACAGACACTCGTAATTATGGCGGGCTTGACGGTTTGCCTGAAGCAAAAAAACTCGGCGCCAATATTATGGGTGTCGATGCAGCCAATGTATTGGTTGGTGGCAGCAGCAGTTTGACACTGATGTTTCAGGTTGCACTGACGGCCTATCTTTTCGGTTTAAAAGATTCTGCAAGCGCATGGAAAAACGAATCCGATATTAAATTTTTGTGTCCGGTTCCCGGTTATGACCGCCACTTCACTATTTGTGAACAACTGGGAATTAAAATGGTCACAGTACCCATGACATCAACCGGTCCCGATATGGATAAAGTTGAAGCCATGATCAAAGCGGATAAATCAATCAAAGGTATTTGGTGCGTTCCCAAATATTCAAATCCAACCGGTGTTGTTTACAGCGATGAAACTGTTGAACGAATTTCAAAGTTGGGTCAAATCGCCAGTGCAAATTTCCGTGTATTTTGGGATAACGCCTATTCCGTTCATGATTTAATTGATAATGCACCGCAGTTGGCTTCTGTGTTGGAAGCGTGTCGTCGAAATGGCACTGAAGATTCAGTCATTCAATTTGCATCCACATCAAAAATCACACAAGCCGGCGCAGGTGTTGCGTTTATAGCGGCAAGTGCAGCCAATTTGACAGGCATTAAAAAAGCATTGAGTGCTTGTACAATTGGCCCGGATAAAGTGAATCAAATTCGTCACACGCGTTTTTTACCGGATCGCGCCGCATTAATGCAACACATGAAAAAACATGCAAATTTATTAAACCCACGTTTTGATGCTGTGTTAACTGCATTGAGCAAAGCATTTGATGGAACTGATCTGGGCAATTGGGAAAAACCCGTTGGCGGTTATTTTGTTTCTTTCGATACACGAAAGAATTGTGCAAAAGAAACCGTTCGTCTGGCAGCAGAAGCCGGTGTGAAATTAACACCTGCAGGCGCAACCTACCCTTATGGAAAAGATCCTGAAGATCGCAATATACGCATTGCACCTTCAGTTCCAACAGTTCCGGAAGTTGTCGGCGCGATGGAAGTATTTGTGACCTGTGTAAAACTTGCCAGTGTTCGCGAAGCCATTAGCAAACATAGCTGATCATAAGATTCAATTTTTTAAAGCCGCTTTTGCGGCTTTTTTTATTTCTTGATGCCTAATAATCTAAAAAATGCATTTAGATTCCAAAACGAATGATCGATTTTCCTGAATTGCTTCTATACTCAAACTGAAAATCAATCTTTTTCACTTTTTTGGAGGCTTGTATATGGGCGTTGCAGCTACCCTGGAAAAGTTTCTTAAGGACAAGCAAGTTCCGTTTACTTTGTTGGAACATCAATACGCAGAAGGTTCTTACAACACGGCAAAAGTAGCCAATATTGATGATCATTGTCTGGTAAAAGCTGTACTGCTCAGGGATGAAGATTTTCATTTCATGTTATGCGTCCTGCCGTCACACAATAAAATTCTGCGACATACACTCAACCAGATCTTTGATCGTCATCTGGAGTTGGCCGATGAAGAGGATCTCCAGAAAGTATTTGTTGATTGCGCGCCAGGAGCAGTGCCTGCGATAGGTACCGCATACGGAATAGATGTTATTTGGGATGACGATTTGTTAACACAACCCGAACTTTATATTGAAGCGGGAGACCATATACATTTGATTAAAATCCCAACCAGTAGTTTTACCGAATTATTCGCAAATGCCATGCACGATAAGTTCAGTGCAGACAGAAAACGTCTTAGCTCACTGCCCAAAAAATATGTTCGTCAGGGGTATGAATTGTAAGCGGACACGCAAATAAAAAAGGCCACTCATTATCTGAGTGGCCTTTTTTATTTGCATCGGAGTTAGTCGTCTTTTTGCATCAATACAGGAGTAGCGCCTGATTGCTGGGCCGCATCCGCCACTATGACATAAGTTTCAGTATCGGCTTTGGGGCTGGTTTGAATAATAACCGATGCCTTGGGGTTCTCGGCACGGGCACGTTCAATGACAGAACGAACTGCACGAGCATCAACACGACGCTCGCCTTCTTTCTCAAGTACCCAAATCTGATTATCCGAGGAAATACGAACCAGAATGTTTTTGGGCTTTGTAGGATCATCAGGTTGTTGAGATGGCGGAGGAACGTTGGGGTTAAGCCCTTCTTCCTTAACAAAAGAGGCCGTTACAATAAAGAAGATCAACATAATAAACACCACATCCAGCATGGGCGTTAAGTCAATATCGTTGCCATCATCGCCAGCACTGGCTTTTTTCATACGACTCACGTTGAGTACCTCTCTCGTTATTACTAGGTAAAGATAGTCCGGGAAGGCGCGATTCTAACAGTTTTCCAACTTAAAACTCTATGCCTTTAAAGGCTCGGAGGCCGAATTTACATCTTCTTTATATACACGCAAACCCTAGCGACATGAATAAAGGTCAGCAAGTCCGCTCTTCTATCTTCTTATATAGGCAGGGTTCTACCATCAGAGCCGCACGAGCCTTCATAACAAACATAAAGTAACAGCAATTAAAAAACCATTTGCCATTTATTGGTTTCATTTGTAAAGAACATCGCATCATCCGGTAAACGCAAAGATTCCTGAATCTCAATAAGAAGAACAGCAAACCAATAGCCATATTATTTTTACAAACAGGTTTCATCTTTCATCATCACAGAGCTCTCGGTGACCCGACCATAACATCGACCTGATCTTTCTGTTAATTTAAATCCGGTTTCCTGCTGTAACAATTTTTTGCAAACTGCCAATTCACGACACTCCCAATTTACGACACTCCCGATTTACGACGCTCCAATTCATATCTCTCCCCAACTCGTGTCACTCCCGATTTATTTCCGATAGGTGACATCTCTTTTATGCTCTCACCGCAAGGTTTAGATCTGACACTGGAATTGATTCAAGGCAAAAATTTAATTTTTACCTGCCCAACTCAAGACAAACATACCGAATGCGTTCAATAGATCCCGTCATGATTCTCCCGCCAAAAATCACCGCCGCAAACCAGAAAAATAGTTTTTCACCCTGGCTCCATCAATTGCGAGGCAAAAAATCTTGTTCGGCGCCGCAATAAAAGCTTTCTTAATCCCTCAGCCCAGAGAGTTTAATCAGGCAATTTATTGCCGACACTTGAGATTGAAGTATTACTCGGGAAGTGATTTCACTGTCACAAATTACCCTTAAAGAAGATTCCCAAATGGCTTGAATGGCTTTTTTGAACCAAAAAAAATCTTTCAATCCGGTAATTTTCCAACCTCAAGCCAGCCAAAATTTTACGATTAACCCAAAAATAATCCCCTGAAACACTCCTGAAAATAATTTTCCAAACAGATTTTTAGATGTATCCAACCCCTCTAAAAGGTATTTCAATAAAAGTTTTGGAGGCAAAAAAACTCTTTTGAACGACAGGATGGAAATGTTTTTGAGATTTTTTTTTGGATGCTGGAGTAGACTTTTTTACAGAAAAAATTACCCGAAAATCTGTTTTACACCATTTTTTTGAAAAAAAATGAAGAAAAATGCATTTTTTCGTTGTTTTTTCACGCAAAAAACTTGAATTTTTTTAATAAAGTTTTAATTTATACATGGTTGGATTTTCAAATCCATTTAATTAACCTGAAAACTATAAAGGAAGCTCACCATGGCTGCACGTAAAAAAACCGCTGTTAAGTCTGCTTCGGCAGCATCTGTGTCAAAAGCACAAGTAAAGAAGTCAGCTGATGCCGATAAGGCAGTAGTTGCCTTAACCAAGAATGTTGCTAAAGCTTCTGCAGCAGTTAAAGCTGCAAGCAAGAAAGCTGCGGCAGCTAAAAAGAAGAAGAAGTCTCCTGAATCTGCAAAAGCAGTTGCAGCTGCTAAAGCTGCAGTAGCGACAGCCAAGAAACAATTAGCTGCCGCCAAAGCTGCTCTTGCTGCAGGTAAAAAAGACGCTGCTGCTGCTAAAGCTGCTGCTAAAAAAGCTGCCGCTAAAGCAAAAGTAGCTGAGAAGAAAGCTGCTGCTAAAGCAAAAGCTGCTGCCAAAAAAGCCGCTGCCAAAGCAAAATTAGCTGAGAAGAAAGCTGCTGCCAAAGCAAAAGCTGCTGCCAAAAAAGCTGCTGCTAAAGCAAAAGCTGCTGCAAGAAAGAAAGCTGCTAAAGCAAAAGCTGCCGCAAGAAAAGCTGAAGCCAAAGCAAAAAAAGCTGCTAAGAAAGCTGCTGCTAAAGAAAAAAAGGCCGCTAAAAAAGCTGCTGCTAAAGCAAAAAAAGCCGCCAAAAAGCCGGTAGCTAAAAAAGCTGCCAAGAAACCAGCCGCTAAAAAAGCTGCCAAGAAACCAGCCGCTAAAAAAGCCGCCAAGAAGCCAGCTGCTAAAAAAGCCGCCAAACCAGCAGCCAAAAAAGCAAAACCAGCTAAAGCGAAAGCAAGCAAGCGTGGTCGTAAACCAAAAGCTGCTGCTGCCCCTGCTGCTTAATAACTCAGAAGCCGTTTATTGAGTTAAAAAAAGCGAACATCAAATGATGTTCGCTTTTTTATTGCCTGACAGTTTTGTTGCGGGTCAGGAACGATTTTCTTGTATGGCCATTTGACTATAAACAAATGCATAAAGAACCAAACGTTTTTCTTCTTCTTTTTCCGTAAACTCCAACCCATAACTGGTTACAACGCCTGAAACAATCGTATCGTCAGGTGTTTCCACTTGCGATCTGATAATAGCCTTAATACAAAGATCACGCGTGACTTCCTGAATAAGAACAGAAGACACCAGTTCTACTTCATCGCCAATTTTGCCAATCGCGATGGCAGACTCAATCCTTGCGCCCGTTACACTGATATCAACAATCAATCCCTTAGAGGAAGATTTTGCATCAGTAATGTTATTTATCGATACACTTTGCTCAACGCCAACTCGCGTAGCTCCCCTAATACCTTTAAAGGTCACGTTATCGGGATAAAGTAAATGAAGAATAGGATAAGGTTCTGAAGTTTGAATATCTATCTGGCTTGCAAATACACCAACGCCATTATCTATCATTAATCTGACGATGACTTTTTGTCGCTGCTTGAAGTGCACCAACTTACCTGCAACCTTGGGGACGGAAAGCAAAATACTTCTCTCAGGTAGACAACCTATGAGCCGGCAAGAATATCTTTCCGATTGCCCGGGAGTTGCTCCTGCAATTTGTAGTTGCAGCGGATACCCATAATTTAATTTTAAATCTTCGAATTTCATATGAGCATCACACTTGAATCATTTATAGAAACAACAGACACCAGGGTTATTGTTGTTATTCATGCAGGCTTCCCATACCAACATCCTCAGCAGTCACACTGCCAAACTCTTTGTTCCACTCGGTTAACAATAGTGCCAAGCCTGTCGCTTGCTCATGTAAAGATGAAAGCTCTCCCTGTGTGTCCTTTAAACCAGTGAATAACTTTATTTGTCTGTGTTTATTTGCCAGCGGATGCTGCAAATGCTGGGATCGGTAAACCTCCAGTTTCCAACGAAGGTTATGAACCATATTGCGGTAATAAATTATCTTGGTATTGAGACTAATAGGCACATTGGACAAGAGAGATCCAAACACGCTGAAGTCAAAAGCAAATACGAGCGATTGCCGTGAAGATTTGTCAGAGATAACTGTCGCTGTTCTGGATTGTTTTAACAGTAATGCAATATCACCGAAAACTTCTCCAGCCGTAATAAAATTGACCAGCTCTTCTTTTTGCCCATTACCAACATAAACAGCCAGCTTTCCTTTCAGTAAAAAATAAAGCCACTGATCACTATCACCTTTTTGTAAAACAATCTCTCCAGGTTCATAAGACAACACGCGGGAAACTTTCAGCATAAACTCATATTGGGATGGGTCTTGCTGTTTAAGCGTTTTAAAAAATGGAATACCTGACAGAAGTATATCGAGAGTTTCTCTTGGAATCTTATGATCAGGCTTGGCATTTATCATTGTTGGTTCCAGCTAGCTACCAGAGGGTAATATTAAACCATTATAGGTTAACTTCCACAGTTGTTAAGAAGCCGAATCAAGATAGATAAGAAATACGGAGAAGTTGGCATTTATGGTTTATACTGAATCATCGGTCTGTAATTTTGGATTTATCTGCCAGCGAGAGCAACTACTATGCGCTTTGTAAATCTTCTTAAAAAAATTATCTTTTTCTACGCTTTCTTATTTTGTTCATTCACTCAGGCTGCACCGGTTTTAAATGGTATTGCGGGCCATCAGGAGTTAGGTAAAGATCAGTTTCTCGGCGCACTATTCACCGAAACTCCAAGTAATAATGCAGACATTCTGCTTGCAGCAAATCAACCAATGCGTATTGAGCTGAAGATTTTGTCGCAAGACGGCATTTCTGCCAGACGTTTTAGCCGGATGTGGATTGACGGCATGGCGATCAACAATAATCCCGATATTTTAAGAGCTCAAGCCAACAATATAGTGAAGCTGGATTCTCTTTTTAAAGGGCGACTAATCAGTGGCGACCATATCATTTTCGCTTTAACACCTGGGCAAGGTGTAAATGTTTCAGTGAATGGAATTACCTTGGGCAATATTAATGACGACAAATTTTTCTCATTAATTCTGTCATCCTGGATAGGAAAAATTCCTCTGTCATCTGAATTCAAGGACGGCATATTAAAACTTGGCGCCTCAGGCGGCGCGCTGATTGCCCGATTCGATCAGATAAAACCGGATTCAAGCCGAGTTTCGGAAGTATCGGGCTGGGCAGGTAACACTCAAGTTGCCGTGGCATCCAGTTCAAGCAAAGCATCAAAATCTTCGATTGCTGCTGATTTGAGTGTTGTTGGTACAGGCCCTACACCAATTGCACTGCCACCCCTGACACAAACGGAAGCGTCATCGTCCAGCAGTAGCCAAGCGAAATCAAAAGCTGTAGCAGCAGCGTCATCAGTGAAAAAAGCCGTTGTTGAAGACGACGAAGATGATTCTGCACCAGCTTTCACCGCTGAATCTTTATTAGCAAGACAGTTTTACGTGAAAGAAGCAATTAAAATGATTAACAAAACCGTACGTTATCCTGCATCTGCACAACAAAAAGGCCAGGAAGGTAGTGTACGGGTGACAGTCACACTGGATCGTCAGGGAAATATTATCAATATAGTTGCATCAGAGCCTGGCAAGTATCAGGTCCTCACCAAAGAAGCGATGGCAGCAATAAAAAGAGCAGCACCTTTTCAACCGCTACCTGATGCAATACAGAGCGATAGCATAGCCTTTACTGCACCAATCAGATTTACGTTAATCCGCTCGCAATAATCCTAATCACGGCTCACCAATTGGTGGGCCATGATTTTATTTCAACGACGCCAATCTTTCTTCAATTACTTTATGAATTCCTGCACGCTCCAAAGTAGAGTGATCTTGTAATCGATTCACCAAAATAGCATGCAAATGAAGACAGGGAGTTGAAGCGTCCAACTCACGCAAATCACCTTTCATTAATACAGGTAAAAAGGGTTTGTCCGGGCGCTGTTGTTTGATAATTTGCAATCCAAATTGCAACGGCACAGTTCGATATTTTACCTGACCACTTTTAAAGGGAATGCGTAAAAATAAACTGATTTTTCGATTATAAATTTCTGGAATAATTTCCATTCCAGTGGGCACAACGGAGCTCACTGGAATACCGTTGTAGGTATCATGAGGGCTGTATGGATTGGGTAATATGACCAATTTCCTATCTTCTTCCTTCGGGAAAAAAATATTGTAATTAGTGTAAAGCTGCTCAACGGTAGGGGAATAGACACAGAGCTTATTTTCAAAGCCCAGAACAAAATCGACAGCTTTTTTACGTTGATTAAAACTGTCAAGATCCCAAACGAGGTCTTTATTATCCGAGCTCACTCTTTTACCTTACAATTAGGTCCAAAACCAGTCAGCTGAGTATAGACTCCCGCCTATCAGTCATCCATATTTTCCACACGAAAAAGTAATTGACGCAACTTGAGCAACCCGTTTTCGGTCAGCAAATATTCTTTAGAAGATGACGTCAGATACTCCTTGTCATCCAATTCCAGACACTCCTGCCGAATTTGCTCAAGATCAGGAAAATGGCGAAATGAGGATGATAAAAAAATAGCCCAATCATTTTCACTGGCCTGCCCAACCAACATCTGCTGAAAAAGTTGGATAACATCTTGTTTGGACATCAAATAGTGTGGAGTTTTAACCCACATGAGCACAGTGATCACCAACAAAAAAATCACTAAAGTGCCCACAAAGACCCACATCCTAGTGCTCCCGTGTTGCTCTGAATACAACTTCAGGGTGTCGTTCCTGGGTTAAGGATAAGTTGACTCTGGTTGGTGCCAAATAGGTTAAATGTCCACCGCCATCCAGTGCCAAATTATCTGCACATTTACGTTTGAACTCTTCCAGTTTCTTCGTATCATCACACTCACACCAACGGGCTGTGGTAACACTGACCTGTTCATAAATAGCTTCAACTTTGTATTCATCTTTTAAACGATAAGCCACAACTTCAAATTGCAAAACACCGACCGCACCAACGACTATGTCATTGTTATTCAATGGAAAGAAAACTTGCGTTGATCCTTCTTCTGACAATTGTTGTAAACCTTTTTGCAACTGCTTCATCTTCAATGGATCTTTCAAACGAATGCGACGAAATAATTCCGGTGCAAAGTGTGGGATACCGGTAAATTTTAGTTCTTCGCCCTCGGTAAAAGTATCACCGATCTGAATAGTGCCATGATTATGCAAGCCAATAATATCCCCGGAAATTGCCTCTTCTACAGCAGTACGATCACCCGCCATAAAAGTTACCGCATCGGCAATTTTGATTTCTTTCCCCAAACGCACATGTTTCATTTTCATGCCTTGTTGATAAGAACCGGAACAGACACGCATAAATGCAATTCGGTCGCGATGTTTGGGATCCATATTGGCCTGGATTTTAAAAATAAATCCGCTGAATTTTTCTTCACCGGGTTTCACAACACGCTGATTGGTTTGGCGTGCTATGGGTGGCGGCGCCCATTCCACAAATCCATTTAACATTTCACGCACACCAAAATTGCCCAGTGCTGTTCCAAAAAAAACTGGCGTCATACGGCCTTCCAGATATTCGTTCAAATCAAATTGATGTGTTGCACCTCTCACAAAATCAATTTGCTCACGAAAATCACTGGCGTATATACCCATAAATTTCGTCGCCTCATCGCTATCCAATCCTTTTATTTGCACATCATCAGGAATTGTATGGCCGAATCCCTGTTCATAAACATGAATGGTATCAGTATAAAAATTGTAAACGCCTAAAAACTCTTTTCCGCATCCCAATGGCCAATTAATTGGTGCCGCAGTAAATTTTAATACATTTTCGATTTCATCCAGAAGCTCAACAGGATCACGACTTTCACGATCCATCTTA
>CAMLRJ010000015.1 GCA_946482345.1 uncultured Cellvibrio sp. | reverse complement strand
AAAACACGAATAAGAAATTATTTGCTGCAACTAAAAACCGAAACTTCTCGCAAAGCCAGGCAAACTAAAAATAAGAGAACACCTAACAGTTTAATAGACAGCGCCGACTATATATCTCCGCGCTGCATTATTTCAAGTATTTAGCTGTGGGCGCTGTATATCTCCAGAAAGTAGTGGAATTTTGACAGGAAAAAGCTTTTTCTATCAATTAGTTAAGGGTGTTCCAAATAAAAACTGTGATAAGGCAGTTGTATTATTTCCGGGTGAAAAGTAGACTGCGGTTCCGCGAGCTTGAGGCTCATTTTTTATTCATGGACTTGAATGAGGTTATTGTTATGGATGATGTTCGTTTTCCTATCCCTCCATCACCGACAAAATTTATGGATCAGCTCCGGGCGTTTATTCGTCTGGACGGCAAGAGTTATGCCACAGAGCAAGTTTATATTTATTGGGTCAGGCAATTTATTTTATTTCACAAAAAGAAACATCCGGCACAAATGCATGCGGAAGAGGTGCGTGAATATCTTTCGTTTTTGACACTGCAGCAGAATGTTGCACCTAATACCCAGAAAACAGCGTTGAATGCGCTGATATATTTGTACAACCGGTTTCTGAAAAAGCCTATCGAAAATCTTGAATTCAGTTACGCTAAAAAAACGGCGCGCATTCCAGCTGTGTTTTCGCATCAGGAGGCAATCAGTATTTTCGAAAAACTGGAAAATCCCTATAAATTAATGGGGCAGCTTATGTATGGCTCTGGGCTTCGAGTGTCGGAGGTGTTGAGGTTACGAGTTAAAGATGTGGATTTTAAAATGGGTTATTTGATAGTGATTAATGGAAAAGGATTTAAAGACAGAACCACACTGCTACCACAAAAATTGATTGAACCCTTGCAGCAACAAATTTTAATCGTTGAAAAATTATTAGAATTGGATATTCAAAAAGGTGTTGATAGCGTTTATATGCCGAATCGTCTCGACAAGAAATATCCGAACGCTGGTCAATCACTGGCATGGCAATTTTTGTTTCCATCATTGACCTTGAGTAAAGATCCTCGTGGGAATGCTGTTCGGCGGCATCATATTTTTCCAACGACAATTCAATCGCATGTCAAACGTGCAATAAAAAAATGTGGGATTCACAAGCAGGCCAGTTGCCACACTTTCCGCCACTCCTTCGCCACCCGTTTATTGCAAGCAAAATACGATTTAAAACAAATCCAGACCTTGATGGGGCACAGCGATATTCGGACAACCGAGATCTACCTGCATGTGTTAGATGAATTGGGGGATAAAGTCAAAAGCCCGTTGGATGATTTATAGCCCTGAGTGGCGCAGGGGATAAAGGATAATCATCAGTTTTTTGCATTCTTTGCTTGGCGTTGCTGGTTAAATAAGGCACAATTCGCCCCGTTTTTTAATCCCTGTAAACACAGGTCAAACTACCAGAGGACAATGCCGCATGGCGAAAGATGATTGCATAGAATTTGATGGTGAAGTTGTAGACACCCTTCCCAATACAACTTTCCGGGTAAAGCTGGAAAATGGCCATGTTGTGATGGCGCATATCTCCGGCAAGATGCGTAAAAACTACATTCGCATACTCACGGGGGACAAAGTAAAAGTCGAAATGACCCCCTATGATTTGACCAAAGGTCGAATTACCTACAGAGCCAGATGATCCGAACCCCGTCGCATGATGGGGTTTTTCGTTTATGGGGATCGGCTTTGGCGTTGTAATCCCTGTTTTGTTAAGTAATCAGTCTCTTCTCTTCCGTTTTTACAGTGTGTTGCTAATCTCAATTATCAAAGGGGTATTCAATTATGTTGATTCGATCCGGTTCGTTGTTGTCGCTGTGTTTTGTGGCTTCCATGGTTCTGGCTGAACCCAAATTAACCCAGGTGTGGCAGCTGGATGGTCTTGCTGTTCCCGAGTCGGTTCTGTATTACCCCATCAAAAACAAAGACCATGTGTTTGTATCGCAAATTGAAGGTGAACCCACCGGTAAAGATGGCAAGGGCGGCATCGCACTTATTGATACCAGTGGCAAATTGCTTGAGAAAGACTGGGTTACCGGATTGAATGCACCCAAAGGTATGGCCGCAAAAGATAATCTCCTTTATGTGTCGGATATTGATCATTTGGTGACAATCGATATTGCCAAAGCAAAAGTGATTTCGCGCATACCTGCAGAAGGTGCTGTATTTTTGAATGACGTTGCCGTTAATCCGGCGGGTGATGTGTTTGTGTCAGACACGCGCATCAATAAAATCTACCAGTTAAAAAATGGCAAATTGGACGTGTTTCTGGAAAACGTTGTTAATGCCAATGGTTTGGCTTTTGTTAAATCGAAAATGTTGGTCGGTGCAGGTAAGGAATTACAACAGGTCGATAAAGACAAAAAGATATCGGTTGTCGCCAGCGGTTTTGCTGAAAATATTGATGGTATAGAACCTGTAGCTAAAAAAACTTTTGTCGTGTCCTGTTGGCCAGGTTTGGTTTATTTGGTGGATGCCAAAGGAAAGTTAACGCAATTAATTGATTCGCGCGCTGATAAAATCAATACCGCGGATATAGGTTTTGTTCCTGGCAAAAAATTAGTGTTGGTTCCTAATTTTTTCAAAAACACAGTGACGGCTTATCAGTTGTCATTGTAAAGCATGGTGTAACTCAAACAGGAAGAGAATTTGATCGGCCAAACTATAAGAACAATAACGACACAACTGCAACAAAGTTTTTTAAATAAAGCTTTGTTGGTGTTTTTTATATTGATTGCGCAGTCGATTCAGGCTGCGCAACCTTCAGCCTATTTTTCATTTCGCCATATTTTGCCTGACCAACTGGCCGGAATAGGTTACATCAACTCCATCGCACAGGATCAAACCGGATTTATGTGGTTTGGTGGCGCAAATGGATTGGCCCGTTACGATGGTTACAATGTCACCTTGTTTCGCCACGATGAAATGCAAACACACAGTTTGAATCACAGTTATATCAATGACTTGTTGACAGCTGATCAAGGCGATATTTGGGTTGCTACCCGAAAAGGTTTGAGTTATTTCGATGCATCAGCGCATAAATTCACATCATGGCAAATTAAAAGTGTGTTGAATGCGGAAGTTGAATCTGTTGATGTTTTGGCGATTGCAAAAAAAGATAACACAACACTCTGGTTGGCAACACGCGAAGGTGTTTCGGAATTTAATCTGCAGACGCACGAATCGGTATATCGAAAAATAGCCGCGCTTGAAAAAACTGCATCGCCAATGGTGTGGTCAATCGCTTATGACGATGCGGGTTATTTGTGGTTGGGAACTCAAAGTGCCGGTGTTATTCGTTGGCATCCGGATACAGGTGAAACGCAGGAATACAATCGGGCAGGTGGAAGAACATTTTCAGATGTCAGAAGAATTTATCAGGATAAACATCACAATATCTGGGCCGCCAGTTACGATGCCGGTTTATTTCGCTTCAATAAAGCCAACAATATTTTTGAAAAAATTGAGCATGCAAAAAATGAAAAGAGCGCAACGGTATGGGCTGTGCTTGAAGATTCATTGGGTAATCTCTGGGTAGGTGATGGCAGTGCGGTTTATCATCGTTCACTGGGCGGTAAAACATTCAGTCGATTTGTTTATAGCGAACAGGATGCAAGATCTCCCGGTAATTATGTCATCAATGAATTATTTGAAGATAATACCGGCAGCATTTGGTTGGGTTATTTCCCATCCGGTATAGATGTGATTGATCGACAAGCATCGGTGTTTCGCAATTACCGTCACGATTCAACCAAACCTAATAGTTTAACTGACGGTGGTGTCTTGTCCTCAGTAAAAGACAATAAAGAAAATCTGTGGATAGGTGCAGGTTATGGGTTAAATTTTTTTGCTAAAAAACGTGAACGATTTACTCGCTATGAATTTGATCCAAAAAATCCGAATGGATTAACAGGCAGTACCATACTGGCTACGGCTTTGGATTCACAACAGAATTTATGGTTAGGCATTTTGGCCGGTGGTTTAAATAAATTACATATCCCTACTGGCCAATTTACACATTATCTGCCGGATGCCAATAATCCACATTCCATGCAAGGTCGCGAAGCCTGGTCAGTGATTACCGATAAAAAAGGATTTATCTGGGTAGCGACTGAAGAAGCAATCAACAGGTTGGACCCTGCTACAGGATTGTTCCGGCGCTATTTGCCGGAGTCGGCACAAATGGATGGTGAGAAAGTACTTTATTCGCGTGTGATTTATCAGGATAAACAGGAAAGAATTTGGGTGGGTTCTATTCGCGGCCTTTATTTATTGGATCCTGACAGCGGTAAATTTACTCGCTACTCCCACAAAATACGTGATCAAAAATCATTAAGTGTTGATTTTATTTTTTCTATTTTTGAAGATTCACGCGGTGATTTTTGGTTGGGTACAGATGGTGGTGGTTTAAACAAAATGAATCGGGAAACCGGTGAGTTTCGTGCATTTACTACCAGAGACGGCTTATCCGATGATGTGGTTGCCGGAATTATTGAAGACAAAGACGGTTATCTCTGGTTGGGAACGCAAAAAGGTATTTCGCGTTTTGATCCAAAAACTCATGAGTTTCGCAATTTCGATAAGCGTCATGGGTTAGCCGATAATTTATTTAATCGTAATGCGTCAATTTTGTTTTCATCCGGTGAAATTATGTTGGGTAACAGCAAGGGGTTTGTGTTGTTTGACCCTTCATCGATTACTACCAATCCGCATCGGGCACCGGTCGTCTTTACCGATTTTTCCATCTTCAATAAAAAAGTAATACCGAATGAAAAAAATTCTCCGCTTGAAAAATCCATTACCCACACATCGCATCTGAATCTGTCGCACAAGGATACGGTTTTTACTCTGGAATTTGCGGCATTGAATTATCAAATGCCGGAAGAAAATCGATATCTGTATCGTTTGATTGGTTTTGATACGGATTGGATTAATGCCGGTAATCGCCATTCAGTGACCTATACCAATCTCGATGCGGGTGAATACCAATTTGAAGTCAAAGCCAGTAATAATGATGGTGTTTGGAATTCGGAACCCGCCAGATTAACCATTCATATTGCACCGGCGTGGTGGGCTACCTGGTGGGCCTATGCAATTTATTTATTGGTGATATTGGCGTTTGCTTTCTGGATTTGGCGCACACAACAAATGCGTTTGTATTTTGAACGTCAACAAGTTGAGCAGGAACGATCTTTGGTGAGGCGTTTGCAGGAAATTGATAAATTAAAAGATGAATTCCTCGCTAACACTTCACATGAATTGCGTACGCCTCTGAATGGAATCATCGGCCTTGCAGAATCGCTGCGCGATGGTGTTGAAGGTGAAGTACCTGAATCGATTCGACACAGTCTGGGTTTGATTGCAACCGGCGGAAAACGTTTGGCCACATTGGTGGATGATATTCTGGATTTTGCAAAATTGCGTAACAAAGGATTAAACCTGCATAAAAAAGTGGTGGATTTATCAGTGTTGGTTGATGTGGTAATCAGTTTGACCAAGCCACTGCTGGGTGATAAAAAAATCCTGATGGAAAATTTATTGGGCGATAATTTCCCCGGTGTCATTGCTGATGAAGACCGGATCTTACAAATTTTGTATAACCTGATTGGTAATGCCGTCAAGTTTACTGAACAGGGTTATATTCGTATCGAAGCAAAAATTGCTGAGCAAAATCTGGCGGTATATATACGTGATACCGGAATTGGTATTCCGGAAAATAAACTGCACGATATTTTCGAAGCTTTCCAGCAAGCAGATGGACATCTGGAGCGTCATCATGGCGGAACGGGGCTGGGCCTGACCATCAGTAAACAATTAGTTGAGTTGCACGGCGGCGTGTTAACCGTCGAATCCATTCCCGACAAAGGGTCAACTTTTTGTTTCACCTTGCCTTACGAAAAAGATTTGCAAAAATCCGATGATCCTCGCAATCGCGAATTTACGCGCAGTCTGGTTAATTTAATCAAAGCTGAGCGAAATCATATTTTGGAAATAAATGATTTTTCCGATTACGACAAACAGGGCGCACATATTCTGGTTGTAGATGACGATGCCTTGAATCGTAAAGTGTTGATGAATTATTTAAGTTTTCGCGATTATCGCGTCAGCGAAGCGGGTTCCGGTGAAGATGCAATCGCCATAGTTGAACAGGCAAGGGATGTTGATTTGGTTTTGCTCGATATCATGATGCCGAAACTATCCGGATACGAAACCTGCAAGCGTTTACGCATGGCCTATCCCACCCATGAATTACCGATTATTTTTTTAACGGCAAGAAATCAGACCAATGATCTGGTGATGGGGTTTGATGTGGGTGGTAATGATTTCCTGACCAAGCCAATTGAAAAAGAAGAATTATTGGCAAGGGTCGCGACCCATTTACAATTGTTGGATGCATCGCGGCATCTGGATAAAAAAGTGGCAGAGCGCACGCAGGAATTAAATAAAACCAATGAAGGTTTACGTTTGGCACAACAACGTTTGCATGATGCCTATTTAAAAATTGAAGAAGCCAGTTTGACTGATCCGTTAACCGGCTTGCACAATCGTCGATTCCTGAATAAATCCATAGTCAGTGATGTGGCGCTGGTTGATCGCAGTTATCAGGATTGGATTCAGAATAAAAATTTGCCTGCAAACTTAACCGATTCTGATTTGGTGTTTGTCTTGCTGGATGTGGATTTCTTTAAAGAGGTAAACGATACCCACGGTCACGCAGCGGGCGACAAAGTGCTTGAACAATTAAGCCGGTTATTGGAAAAAAATCTCCGTGACTCCGACTATGTGATTCGATGGGGCGGCGAGGAATTTTTAATTGTATTGCGTTATTGTTCGCGCGCTGAAGTCAGTGATATGGTCGAACGTATCAGGCAGTCAGTTGCAGCTTATCCATTTGATATAGGCGACAATACGATTATTCACAAATCGTGTTCCATAGGGTTTGCGGCTTATCCCTTTTACGCGCATTCACCAACGGCATTGGATTGGGAGCAAGTGGTGGATACCGCTGATCGTGCTTTGTATATTGCCAAACGCTCCGGTAGAAATTGTTGGGTGAGTATTTCTGCCAGTGGTGACTCGCATCAAACACCCATTAACCCGGCAGTACAAACCAATTTGCCAGTATTATTTGCGCTCAATCAATTGCAAATTACCAGTTCGTTGGCTCGTGAACATTTGGTTGTGGATGCAAGCATACATTAGCGTTGGTAATCTTTTTTCCATTGCTCATAGGTCATGCCATAAATACGCTCGCGCACTTCATCCTGTGATAGTTCAATACCTTGTTCTTTGGCGGCGGCTTGATACCATTTACTCAAACAATTTCGGCAAAACCCCGCCAGATTCATCAAATCAATATTCTGCACATCCTTTCTGGTATCCAGATGCGCCAATAATTCACGAAAAGCGGCCGCTTCCAGTTTTTCTTGTGTAGCTTGGGGTAAGTCTTTTATGTTCATACGATTTTCTCTTGATGTGATTTTCCCCCACTTTGAAAAAGGGGGGGCAGGGGGGATTTAAAATCTTCGTAAATTTGACCACTTTAAATCCCCTTTTTCAAAGTGAGGAGCCAATTCCCTCTTTAGCAGGAATTGATATCCCTCTCCCTCCGGGAGAGGGCCAGGGTGAGGGAATTTGAGTGAAACTAAATTTGAATAACCCGCGTTTTTGAAATTTTGTCGTAAAAATTAATCGGCCTTGCTGCTAAATAAATTCCATAAGCTTGTATCGCTATGGATAAAACATAGAAATCTATATCAAATGAACGCAGTAGTGCCGAGATGCCTGCAGGCACTGTAAAAAAGAAAATATAAAAAGCAAAGAAGCATAAGGTTCTGAACGAGGCATGTAGAACTTCAAGAGGATTTCCCTGATCGGTAATAACGGCAAGCTTCATAATTTTTTTGCCGGGGGTTCCTTGTAATATAGAGGCTTCAAATCCACCGAAATAAATAAACACGGCAAACATCGATAAAATAGCCAAGGCTTGAGAGGAGATGGTTTTACCATCGGTATTTTCACCATTTGCCAGCAGACCAATCAGCATAAGTAAAAAAATGCAGTCAAGAAAAAATGCGCAAAACCGGCTGAAAGCAAGGCTGGATCGTCGGGCTGTTGGCTGGGTTGCCTGTTCAGTATTTTTTTGTTGTAACAGCAGATTTTTTCCGCCGCGAATTTTATCGCGATAATTTTTTTCTGATTCGTTGTTGTCCCTGATCATATCCAACCATGTGTTGTAATCATCGCCCAACGCGCGGGTCACATGGTATCGATTATCCATCCAGTTAAAAATGGAATTGAGATAGGTCAGGGCTTCTTGCCCAACCAGTGATGATACTTTGGCAACATGATTAAGATTGTGTTCGTGGATAACTCGCAGTAACTCCAAACCCAATCGCCAATTAAAATGATCTTCAAGAATAAAAGGCGACTCAATAATAAATGTCCAATTTTTCGGATTGTTTTGTCCACCATTACTTGTCGCCAGAAATAATTCAGTTAAACCCAATAAACGTTCACCCTCCATTTGTAAAGGATTAACCTGGGTTTCCACAGTTGTTTCGTCAACGGAATTGTCTGGTGGATTCAAGTCGGCAGTTTCCAATGTGGGCTCAACAGGTGAATCAATAATTGGCTGTTCAGTGATTATTGATATTTCTGCAGTTCGTTGGCTTTCTGATTCGTCCTGATGCTCGGGTTGTTTGGATTCATCAGTATCATCTTTATATTCTTGCTGATATTCATCCCAATAAGTGGCTTGATGTAATGCGGCTTTATAAGCGTAGTGTAAGCTTTGAAAAGCTTCTGCATTTTCATCCGGACGAGTGACTTTTAATTTTTTGGAGTAGGCGCGTTTAATCGCTTTTTGATCGGGAGTAGGTTCTATCTCCAGAATTTGCCAAATATCCATTTACAACCATTCCTCGGTATCCAGTTGGTTTAATAAAACTTCCAATTGTGCGACAGCTTTTTTAATTTCAACCGGATTTTGTTTTTCCAGTATGTGATCGAAATCAGCTAGTATCTGCGCAATTTTTTCGCGTTTTTCACCGAGGCTGGACTCATAAAGCCGTTCCCCCCGTGCAAGCAGTGCGCGATTGGTTTCCTGATCGCGAGGATGAAATTTTAATGCAGCCAAACGCAATCGCGCTTTTTCTTTTTCTTCAGCTGTCAGGCTGCCGGGTGATTGTTCAATCACTTTATTAATACTTTTTCCGGTTGATGCGACTTTTACATCGACTTCCAACAAGCCATTCATGTCGTAACTGTAACGAACATCAACCGCTTCTTTTCCGGCAGGCCCCGGTGGAACATCCAGCGTTAATCGGCCCAGTAAAATATTTTTACTGACCAAACGGTTTTCACCCTGATAAATGCCAATCGACAATTGTTTTTGATTATCGTGTGCTGTGACCAATCGACGTGTGACACTAATGGGAACAACGGAATTGCGTTCAATGATCGGTAAAAAATATCCGCCCTCATTGGTATTTTCGTTAACGACATCAGTGCCTAATGTGTAAGGGCAAACATCTGTCAGAACAATATCGGATAGCGCTTTATCTTTGGATTTTAATCCTGCTTGAATAGTGGCGCCCATGGTAATCGCACAATCAGGATCAAGATGACAGGATGGCAAGCGGCCAAACATGCGGCCAATCGTTGAACGAAAAATTCCCATACGTGTTGCGCCGCCAACCAGAACTACATCATCAATTGCCTGGGGTGACATATTGGCGTCGCTTAATGCTCGCTCAATCGGGCGTTTGGCCCGCAATAAAAGTGGCGTGGCAATTTTGGTAAACCATTCATCAGTGACTGTGAAAGTGTGATCGGTTTTTGCAATGTGTAAATTTAAAATTTGTTGTTCTTTGGTTCCAATCCGGCGCTTTGCAGTTTCCATTTGCATCAGTAATTGATTGGTTTCCTGTGCCGAGAGTGATTGTCGATTAATATCAAGTTGCTGCAACACATCGTTAATCATGGCATCAACAAAATCTTCACCGCCCAAAAAATTATCACCGGCGCTGGCGTGAACTTCCATCACACCTTCAAAAAATTCCAGAATGGAAACATCGAAAGTGCCGCCGCCCATGTCCAGAATTAAAAAAGTGCCTTCCTGTTTTTCATGTAATCCGTAAGCAATGGCGGCGGCAGTGGGTTCGTTGATCAATCGTTCAACTTTGAGTCCTGCCAATTCGCCAGCAGTTTTGGTGGCGTGACGTTGATTATCATTAAAATAAGCCGGAACACTGATGACGGCTTCGGTGACTTCTTCACCTAAAAAATTTTCGGCATCTTCTTTTAGTGAGCGCAGTACAAGCGCGGATAATTCGGTTGCAGTGAATTGTTTATTACCCAAAATAACTTTGTGCTCGGTACCCATGAGTCGTTTGAAGACGGCAACGGTTTTATCGCTGTGGCTGATTAATCTTTCTTTGGCGACGCGGCCAACGCTAATATTATTTTTATCATCCAGACCAACAACGGATGGTGTTAATAAATCACCCAGACGATTTGGAATTAACTTCACACCCTGTTCAGTCCATACTCCACAGCTGCTGTTGGTGGTTCCCAAATCAATACCAATAATTGCCATTTTTCTATCCAGTTGATGCAAACGAGTCGGCGATTTAATCGTTTTTACTAATAAATGTCTATGGTTTGTAAAGAAGGGATTTGGCGCACATATCTACCTTGAAGCCATATTCATCGCGCCTATACTCAAAAAGAATAAGTGGAGGAGGTGACAGTGAATATCTTTATCGGGATTATCGTGGTGCTGGGGTGTATAGGTGTAGGTTTTACCATTCACGGCGGTAATGTGTTGGTATTAATGTCGCCTATTGAGGTGATGATCATCTGCGGTGCCTCCTTTGGAGCCATGATTATTGGCAATCCACTTTCAGTTTCTATTGGCGTTATCAAGTCTGCGGTCACTCTTATCAAACCATCCAAATATAAAAAGGAGTTTTATATGGATTTGCTGACGCTGCTTTACGATATTTTTAATAAAACCCGTCGGGAAGGTTTGATGGCGATTGAGGGTGATATAGAAGAGCCGGAGAACAGCCCCATTTTCAGTAATTACCCCACCATCATGAAAGACCACCACATAGTGGAATTTATTTGCGATTACTTGCGCATCATGGTCGCAGGCAATATGGCCCCGCATGAGTTGGAAGCTTTGATTGACCAGGAAATGGATGGTCATCATCAGGAAGCCGGTTTGATTCCCGGAGCTGTGCAAACCGCAGCCGATGGTTTGCCCGGCTTCGGTATTGTGGCGGCGGTTTTGGGTGTGGTCATTACCATGGGCAAGATTGGCGGCCCTCCCGCTGAGATTGGCGCTTCAGTTGCAGCCGCATTGGTCGGAACTTTGTTGGGGATTTTGTTTGCTTATGGATTTATTGCCCCCTTCGCCAGTTATCTCAACCATATGGCAAGAGAAGAATCCCGCGCCTATGAAGCGATCAAAGCGGTTTTGGTGGCATCCATGAATGGTGTGCCGCCACAAATCGCGGTTGAATTCGGGCGTAAGGTGATTTACCACAGTGTTCGTCCCGGTTTTAAAGAACTGGAAGAACAATATCGCGCAAAAAGATAAGGTAGTTATTGATGGAAAAGGGCGCGGCACCACAACCGATAATTATCAAAAAAAAGAAACACGGGCACGGTCACCACGGCGGCTCATGGAAAGTAGCGCTCGCAGATTTTATGACAGCGATGATGGCCTTCTTTTTGTTGATGTGGTTGTTGGGTAGTACATCGCAAAATGAACAACAAGCAATTGCAGGATATTTTCAGGACCCTGGCAGCGAGTATGTTGTGGGTGAGGGCGGTGCGGATTTGGGTTTGATTACACAGGATCAACCCTTGCAACAATCCCAATCCGATCAGCCTGAAAATGAAGATGCCAGTGATAAGGAAGGTTACAAAGACAACACCAAACCGGAAACGGCTGAAAATGTTCCTGAAGATGAATTGAAAAAACAATTGGAAAAACGTGAGCAGGAACAGCTGGATGAATTGAAAAAGAAATTGGAACAGGAGATCAACGCGCTCGATTCTGTGTTTCAACAAATTAAAGATCAAATCCTGATTGATTTCACCGCGCTGGGTTTGCGCATTCAAATTGTCGATAAAGATCAACGTCCCATGTTTGATGTGGGCAGTGCGAATTTAAAACCTTATTCCGTTGATGTATTGCATGAACTGGCGCCGATTCTGGATAAAGTGCAAAACAAAATCAGCGTGACCGGACATACCGATGCAACACCTTATGGTGCCAATGCAACCTACACCAATTGGGAATTATCCGCTGATCGTGCCAACGCTGCGCGCCGTGCTTTGCTGGAAGGTTCGTATCCCGAAAGTAAAGTAGCCACTGTGCAGGGCATGGGTTCAGCAGCACCTTATTTAATTGATCAACCAACAGAGCCGATTAACCGGCGCATCGCGATTATTGTGTTGAAGAAAGCCGTTGCCGAAGCTTTGACCAATGGCGGAATGGGTTTGGATGGGCAACAACTGATTAATCAGGATGGAGGCAAGTCGGGAAATTCCCGTTTTGAAAATTCCACGGGTTCGCGATCAACCAACCCTTTCTTATCTGCTGATGAAGTGGATAACGCAGTAGATTCAGGCCTGGATAGGCAGCAGGTTATGGATCAAAGAGGCAACAACAAAACGCGTAAATCAACACCCGCTGCATCAACATCGGCTTCATCAGCCACGGGCATTTCATTCCCTGTTGAGCAAAAGCCAGTGTTGTCGCCTGATGAAATTGATAACGCGATAGATTCAGCGCAATAGCTTCACTTTCAATTCAGTTATCCCTGCTAGTCTTGATTTTGACTAATCCCGGTCATTAGCCCAAGTGGAGTTTATGATGAAAAAAATGATTTCTCTTCAGGCAATCTTGTTTAGTATTTTTGCGGTTGTTAGTGCGCCCGGTTTTGCAGCGGATATCTATTTAAAATTTACGGGTGTTAATGGTGAGTCCAAAATTGTGTCTTGTCCGAATGCAACCTGTGTGATCAGTGATCTGGCAGTTGGTGAGTATAAAGTTGAACAAACGGATAAAGATGGCAAAGCAGTTTCCACTCCTCTCGTGTTAAATCATCAGGTTAAAAGCCCTCGTGATGCAGCTTCAGGTTTGGCAACAGGAAAAAGAACACACAAACCCATGCGCATGACAACTGATACTACCGGTGTTTTCAACGTCTCAATTACCGAAGCGGGTACCGCGGTGAGTGTTCAGGATCACAATAGTTCACGATCCAACAAAACAGGCAGTAAATAATTTCACTCTTATTCGTTGACCCATTCCCAGCGAATGGGTTGCCCGAAGTCATCCAGGATCACTCGCTTTTTGGGGCCCGACATGGGTGGCTTTGAATGATGGGGTTTCTTGCGAGCTTCTATAGCGGCGACAACATCGTTAACCAGAGTTCTTTGTTCGTGAGATTCTCCCTCAAACACAGAATAAAGAGGCCCGCTCCCAAGGGGGCGGCCACTGGCACCCCGTGGAATTTCCTGCACTTGCCCGCCTTGTTCAAGATAAGCCTCTACTTCTGCCTGAAGTTCAGCGTGCAGTTCACGGCGGGTTTTGGTCGGTTTGATAATTAAAGGCATAATGCAGAGCGTAAATTAATCGACCTCGCAGTATACCAGCCCCAAGTCGCCAGTGAGCCAACCTTGAATTTTTTTGACAGTCATTGCCATTTTGATTTTGCGGAATTTGATGATCAGCGTGAGTTGATCTGGTCAAAAGCCCAAACATTGGGCATCACACAATTATTAATCCCCTCCGTTAGCCCCGATTCCTGGCATCAAGTACAGCAAGTTGCGGAAAAATTTTCGGGGCTTGTCTGGGCGGCGGGTCTTCATCCCTGGTGGATCAACAGTTTTTTAATCAATCAGAATCTTGATGATTTATCCCGTCATTTAAATGCAGTGATGACAGAACAAAATTGTGTCGCTATAGGTGAAACCGGTTTGGATGCTGTGATTGATCTGAATTTGTCCACGCAAATTGCCTGTTTGCAATTGCATATAGATGCCGCTAAAAAATCGTCCAAACCCATCATTTTACATTCACGAAAAACACACACTGAATTAATTGCCATCATCAAAAAAAACCAACTCACATCGCGTGGTGTGATTCATGCATTCAGTGGCAGCTACGAACAAGCCAAAGCCTTTGTTGATGCAGGATTTTATCTGGGTATTGGGGGTGTCATCACTTACGAACGAGCCAATAAAACCCGCGAAGCCATCAAAAAAATTCCGTTGGATTATTTATTATTGGAAACCGATGCGCCGGATATGCCTCTGCAAGGTCAGCAAGGAACTAAGAATTCGCCGGTCAATTTGCTTCAAATAGCAGAATGTTTGGCGGGCTTAAAACAACTGCCTCTAACCAAAATCGCCGAACAAACCACAGGCAACGCTGAAACATTATTTGGAATAAAACATGCAGCCCGATGATTTATCATCAATCGATTTACATCGTTTGATCAACAGCAACAACTGGCAAGAAAAATATCGCCTGATTTTACAATGGTCAGATCTGATCAAGCCCAAACCCGCACTACACCATCCTGAACATCTTTTGAAAGGTTGCGAAGTGGATAGTTGGATAAACACCGAATCAACACCCGAAGCTCAATACTTCCTATTTGACAGCCAAAGTAAACTCATTAAAGGTTTGGCCGCGATTATTTTGGTCCAACTTAATGGTCAAACTCCTGAGTTTATTCGCAATTGGAACGAAGAAGATTTTTTACAAAAATCCCAACTGCAAAAACACATGACGCCCTCACGGAATAATGGGTTGAGGGCGTTGATAGGGTTTTGTAAGGGAGGTTAATTCGGTACATCTTCGGTTAAACAAATTGTCACAATAATTATTCAGTTTTTAAGACTTTATATGAAGTGTTCCATAGATCGCAAATTTCTTGTACTTGCTTGATTACGATTTCTCTTTCGACATTTGAAACGGATAGGGATAAATTAAAACCTTTACCTATTATTTTTTCATAACCAGTTATCTCAGATAATCGCATAAAAAATATTTCTTCATCTTGTGCGCACTTGAAAGCTGGTCCAATAATTTCAATTTCTATAGTACTATTAACAATTGCCCATCGCTCGTGATCTTTCCACTCAATACCACCCACTTTCAAATAATTTTTTGAGAATCCTTCTTTGGTAAATCCTGTTTTGGAAACAAGGCGAATAGACGCAATGTTTCCAGGTTGAATGTTCGCTTCCAAGCGGTGTAGTTTCAAAGTTTCAAAAGCTTCTTTTAAAAGTAATTTGATCCCTGCGCTCATGTAGCCTCTTCCTTGATAAGGACTGAATACCTCGTAACCCAAATAAGCAGATTGAAAATAGCCGCGCACTATTCCAGAGATATTGAAAGTGCCAACTATATCGTCAGTTTCCGATAAGCAAACGAAATAGCGATTTTCCTGTTCCAAGTAAGCTTGATAATTTTCAGGTGCATATACCCAGGGATTATGGATGGAAATACTTTTTTCATATAGCTCTTTAATTATTTCAAGATCATCGGATTTTGGTTTTCTTAAAATCAACCTGTGTTCGGATGCTATGTGATTCGTTTTCATTTCGTATGAGTCAAAAAAATTAATTTAACGAGTCTATTGATTTGACAATCAAGGCTCACTAAAACTAATCCCTTGCAATTCATTAAACCCTTTCGAATTGCGTTCAAGCAATTGACCATTTTGGTCGTCAATAAATAAAGCGGCGATGTTATTTTGGTTGGCGATTTTTAAGCCTTCTTGTGAGCCCAGACAGAGCAGGGCGGTTGACCATGCGTCTGCGATGGTTGGGTCAGGATTTAAAACGGCGACGGATACTGTGTTGTGTTCTATGGGTTTGCCGGTTCTGGCATCGATTATGTGGCTGTAACGTTTTCCCTTGCTGTCGAAATAATGGCGATAGGTGCCAGATGCCATTAATGCATAAGGTTCGCCGGAATCGAATGACACAATTTTGTGAAGTTTACGTTCGTTGGGTAATGGTTTTTCGAGCGCAATTTTCCAGGATTCGCCATTGGGTTTTTTCCCTTTGGTTTTTAATTCACCGCCGATTTCAACTAAATAACTTTCTACTTTGTGATTTTCCAAAATCGCTGCCATGCGTGAAACTGTGTAACCTTGCCCTATTGATGAAATATCAATACGTAATTTGGGAATCATTTTGCGTAAATGAGTTGCATCCACCGTTTGCAAATAATTCATACCGATGGTTGACATGGCAAGGGATAAGTCTTCATCAGAAGGAGGAGAAAAAACCTCTTTTTTGAATCCCCATAAATCAAATAAAGGTTTGATGGTTAAATCGTAACAACCGTTACTGGCTTGATAAACGATACGTGCTTGCTCAACTAGTTTGACCAATTCTGCATCAACACTGACGGATTGATCGGTTTGGTTGGCGTTGAATTTTTCAATAACAGAATCATCGCGATAATTGGAGAGTGTCAGATCAATGCGTTCAAATTCGGCAGCAATTTGTTGTTCAATTTCTTTTGGGTTTATTTTATGTTCTGCGTTGGGCAGGTAAGTGATGTGATAAGTAGTGCCCTGGGCAAAGCCTTCCAGTTTTTGCATATCGGATGTCGATGGGTTACAGGCAGTTAGTGTAAAAGCCAGTAACAATAAGCTGACGCACACATTTGGTTTTGAAAAAAAATGATCAAAATTCATTTCAGTGATTCCTGTGATGTTGAATGTGAATTAATCGGCGATTTTTATTCAGTCTTATCAATTCCGCCCAATTGTTTTATCAGTAACTTTAACAAGGCATCAATTTCCAGTGACATTATCGAAAAATCCAAATCAAATTGTTCGGCTTTGGTTTCAGGTTGCCGTTCGTTGTGGCCATCAGTGATATCGCCTTCAAATTTTAAGCGTTTGATTGCACATTGATCGTCCAGCAAAAAGTGTACGGATTCTTTCCAGATCAGAGTGAGTTTACTGACCTGCATACCCAAATCCAGATGATTGCGAATTTCCGTAGCAGTGAGATCCTGTTTTTTGCAACGAATAATGCGCCCGTCTTTGTTGGCAATCAACTCACATTCATCACCCAATTCCAATTCATTACCAACCTTGGCTTCGCGTAACCAACCTGTCATGGTTTGTGTTGGCAGATGTTTGGTGGTGAGTGGGATACAGGGAAGCGAACCCAGCGCTTCACGCAATTTGCTCATTAAATCTTCAGCTCGTTTGGCCGATGCACTATTGACTATAATCCAGTTGGTTTTTGGATCTATGTAGGCGAAATCAAGGCGTGATCGGGTAAACGCTTTTGGCAAGAGTGAGAAAATAATGTCATCTTTCAAGCTCTGTTTTTCCTTACGGCTTAATTTTCGCTGTTCGGCATTTTCAATGCCCAGAATTTTCTCTTCAACTTGTTCTTTGATTACGCCACCCGGTAAAATTTTTTCCTGACGTTTGGCGCATATCATCATTCGTCCGTTAGTTGAGTGCACCAGTTCCTCTGAATCATGACCTAAAGGAGGCATAAATCCGTAGCGAAATAAATCCATGCTGCCGCAAGGATTAAAGCCAAATGTATTTAATTTTTCATTCAGTTCTTCGTGTGTCAGTGTCCAGGGTTGGGTTAAACGAAATACGCGTAAATTTTTAAACCACATTAATTATCTTCCTCGGGCGCTGATTTGTGATCCGGCGCTAATAAATGAATTTCTCGAATAAAAATGCCCCAAAAGGCAATAAATAAAGCAGCG
>CAMLRJ010000014.1 GCA_946482345.1 uncultured Cellvibrio sp. | reverse complement strand
TCGCATCATAAAATTCAATGCTATTAATCAGGCTTTGCACATAAAAATCACGCGCTCTTTCATAATCAATCGTTTTATTTTCTTCAGCGGCTTTGGTAAGCAATGCACTGATAAACCAATCAAAATTATCCACTGTGACATAACCATCACGATAACCCAGTTGCGTTAATTCTTTTTGTAAATAATCAATCGCCGCTTTATCTTTGCCAGGATGAAGATAGGGAAAACGATGATAAGGTAGAAAGTTCGGCAGATTTTTAATCAATAAATCCGCACGATACACATCCGCCAAATAATCATCATTCGGAATTTTTTCCGCAGAGCGATGACTGTAACTATGATTAGCCAAATGAAACCCGGCATCTGCATATTTCAACAAGCGTTTTTTGGTTTCATCATTAATATAATCCGCCTTGATAAAAAACAGTGCATCCTTCACCCCCACAGACGTTAACGCTGTAATTAATTTTTCTGTGCGTTCACTGCCCGTCATCAAGGCTGAGTCCGGCGTAGGTGCGTCATCAAACGTCAGGGCAATTTCACGGGCTGCAACAGGTAAGCTGCAGGTAACAAAGAGGCAATATCCAGCAATGGTTTTTTTGAACATGATGATTCCTTAATTTTATTACAAGCTGGCCATCTCCAATTCCTCACTCACCAGCAACCAATTTTCTTCCGTTTCTGCTATCGAGGTTTGTAGTTTGGCTTGTTCGAGCAAAAGTGCTTGCAGTTTACTTTTATTTTTATCGTCGTAGATATCGGAGTCGCCGAGTTGGGATTCTATCTCGCTGAGTTTGCTCTGGTATTTTTCCAGTTGTGCTTCGAGATTTTTTAACTTGTTGGTTAAAGGTTTTAGTTGTGCACGTTGCGCAGCAGATTGTTGTCTTTGCGCTTTTTTATCCACTTTATTGTCGTTGGATATTTTTTCTTCCGGCTGCGCGGCTTGCAAATGATGTTGGCTTAACCAGCGATAGTAATCTTCCAGATCACCATCAAATTCATTGACCTGACCATCAGCCACTAATAAAAATTCGTTTACTGTGTTGCGAATTAAATGGCGATCATGCGACACCAAAATAACGGCGCCTTCAAAATCTTGCAGTGCCATAGTCAGTGCTTGACGCATTTCCAAATCCAGATGGTTGGTGGGTTCGTCAAGTAATAACAGATTGGGTTTTTGCCAGGCGATAATCGCCAAAGCCAGTCGAGCTTTTTCGCCACCGGAAAAATGGGTTATGGGTTCAAATGCGCGGTCGCCATGAAAATCAAAACTGCCCAAAAAATCGCGGATTTCCTGTTCGCGCGCAGTAGGTGATAAACGTTGGATATGCAATGCGGCAGAGGCATTTAAATCCAGCGCTTCCAACTGATGTTGTGCAAAATAGCCGAGCTTGAAATGTTCGCCATAAGTGCGATCACCCGCGAGTAATGACAAACTTCCGGCGATAGTTTTAATTAAACTGGATTTCCCGGCACCGTTAGGGCCCAGTAATGCAATTCGTGTTTCCGGCACGACACTCAGTTCAACATTTTGCAAAATGATTTTGTTTTCATAACCAATATTGGCGCGTGCAATATGCACCAAAGGCACGGATATTTTTTCAGCGCAACTAAAAGTAAAACTGAAAGGTGAATCAACATGCGCCGGAGCAATTTTTTCCATTCGCTCCAATTCCTTAATACGACTTTGTGCTTGCCTGGCTTTGGTGGCTTTGGCACGAAAACGACGAATAAAGTCTTCTATATGCGCAATGCGTTCTTGTTGTTTTTCAAAATTAAGTTGTTGTTGTGATAATTTTTCGGCGCGCTGGCGTTCAAACGCGGAATAATTTCCAGAATAGATATCCAGTTTTTGTTGTTCCAGACACACTATGCGATCAACAATATTGTCGAGAAAATCGCGATCATGCGAAATAATAATCAGGGTTCCCTTGTAGCGGTTTAACCAATTCTCCAACCAGAGTGTCGCATCCAGATCCAAATGGTTTGTGGGCTCATCAAGCAACAATAAATCCGATGGACACATGAGCGCTTGCGCAAGATTGAGACGTATGCGCCATCCGCCGGAAAAATCAGAAACAGGCCGCGATGTATCTTTTGCAGAAAATCCCAAACCATTGAGCAATTCCTGTGCACGCGTCGGCGCGGTGTAAGCGTGGATATTTTCCAGATCTGCATAAAGTTGTGCCAGTTTTTCACCATCGGAATTGGCAGCAACCGCCGCTTCAAGACGACGCAATTCACTATCGCCATCCAATACATAATCCACTGCACTGCGATGGGTATGGCCAACTTCTTGCGCCATATGCGCAATACGCCATTGTTTGGGAATGTCCAGATTGCCGGAATCACTGGGTAAATTGCCGAGCAAAAGTTGAAACAAAGTGGATTTACCACTGCCATTGGCTCCGATCAAGCCAACTTTTTGCCCGGGATAGATGGTCAGGTTTGCGTCAGATAACAGGAATTTACTGCCGCGCTGCAAGGAAATATGGTTAAGTTGAATCATGTCGCCATTCTAAGTGATCTTTGCAGTGAAAATCACGCACACTGTGTATAACTTGGGGTAAGATTGGCGCCTGCTCGTAAGCCCACAGCGGTGACGGCTGGTATATAGGTATTACTATTCATTAATAAACCATACAAGATAAGGTGCACTATGTTTAACAAACGCTTACTGGTAATCAGCATTTTTGCAGCAAGTACTGCATTGATCGTTGGTTGCAAAAAAGAAGAGAAAGTAGATGACAGCGCAAAAATTACGACGCTGGAACAAAAAGTCAGCTACATCATTGGCCACAATATGGCAAAAAATTTAAAACAAAATGGTGTTGAGTTAGACGAAGCTGCATTCTTGTTGGCTTTGAATGATGCCAAAGCTGCTAAAGACTCACGCATTTCGGAAGAAGATTCACAAAAAATCATGAACGAAATGCAAGAAAAAGTGATGAAGAAACAAGAAGAAGATCGTAAGAAAGTCAGCGCAGAAAATATCGAAAAAGGAAAAAAATTCCTTGAAGAAAATAAAGTCAAAGAAGGTGTAAAAGTTACCGAGAGCGGATTGCAGTACAAAGTTATTACCGAAGGTAAAGGCGTAAAACCAAAAGTGACTGATACAGTGACTGTGCATTACGCAGGTAAATTAATTGATGGCACCGAGTTTGATAGCTCTGCCAAACACGGTCAGCCTGCTACATTCCCGTTGGATGGTGTAATTCCAGGTTGGACTGAAGTTCTGCAATTGATGCCACAAGGTTCCAAGTGGGAAGTGTATATTCCTTCTGAACTGGCTTATGGTGAAGGCGGTCAAGGCCCAATCCCTGCGTCATCTACTTTGATTTTTGAAATCGAATTGTTGGAAGTCAAAGCGCCTGAAGCTGCGCCGAAAAAATAATTCGTTGATAACAATAAAAAAGCCCCGAAGAAATTCGGGGCTTTTTTATTTTCAAAATCCAAATTAAAAATTATTTGGTTTCTGTTTTGGTGACTGTGCTGGACACTTCGCCGACTACACGACGATTTTGTTCGCGACCATCTGCAGTTGCGTTGTCAGCTACAGGTTGTGCTTCGCCATAACCTATGGATTTAACACGTTCAGCTGCAACACCGTATTTAGTGATCAGCATTGCCTTAACTACATCAGCACGGCTTTGTGAAAGTTTTTGGTTGTAGGTATCAGCGCCTTGGCTATCAGTGTGACCTTCAACGGTTACTACAGTATCAGCATACTGGTTCATGAACTCAGCCAGTTTTGCCACTTCGTTTTCAAACTCGGGTTTGATAACAGATTTTGCAGAATCAAACGTAATGTTGAGTTCGATTTCTACTGTCTCGGTTAATTTCAGTGAACAACCTACAGCATCAACCTTATGCGTTTTCGGTGTATTTGCGCATTGATCTTTGGAATCGAAAACACCGTCGCCATCAGAATCAATTTCGACAGGTGCAGGCAATGGAGCCGGTGTTGGTGCAGGAGCAGCAACAGGCTTGGGTGCAGAGGTCACACCAAAGCGATAACCCAAACCAAAGGTTAATGCCAATTCGTTGTATTCATTATCAATACTGTTGAAATTGCGGAAATCACCGCGAAATTCAAAATTAGCGCCAAGTTCACGCTTCAGACCCAAACCAATATTCACCAGTGTGTCGCTGTGAGAAGTTGGATTGGCGGCATTGAAATCCAGTGTTTGATCACCGACACCAAATGCCAGGTAGGGGCGCCATTCATTATTACTGGCGAGATGGTACAAGGCGTCCAGTCTGTATTGAGTCCCATCAACATCAATCGCATCATTGTGGGTAGTTTCTGTATCAAAACGGCTGGCAACGGCTTCGAGTGTCCAGCTTTCAGTCAAAGCATAACCGGCGCTCAGTCCCCAGGTATTTCCATCTTCAAAAGGTACGTCGGAAAAACCTATATGACCGCCATAAACAAAAATATCGGCTTTGTGATCATCAGCCATTGCAGATGAGGTTACAGCAGCAATCGCCGTCGCTAAAAGTATGTGTTTGGTCTTCATGATAAGCTCCATTCTAATACCGCATCACTGCGGCGATTTAAGCCTGACGGTTGTCAGGCATTGTTAATATCAATCGACATCCGTTCGTTATTATTTGTGCGCACCTTACCAAAATTGTTTATTTTTTTAAACAACAAATCCCAAACGCCATGACCCAGTTTTTCCCCGCGTTTTTCAAATTTGGTAATTGGTCGATAATCCGGTCGCGATATAAAAGATTCTTGAGCTAAATTTTCAAACCGGTCATCAGCAGAAAGCACTTCCAACATATGTTCTGCGTAAGGCTGCCAATCAGTAGCCATGTGCAACAAACCTGCTGTTTTGAGTTTCGGATAAACTCTCTGAATAAATTCCGGTTGAACAATCCGGCGTTTATTATGTTTCTTTTTGTGCCATGGATCGGGAAAGTAAAGTTGCAATCTGTCGATGGATTCATCAGGAATACAATCCTCGAGTACATCCATTGCATCTGCCATGTAGACACGTAAATTTTTCAGTTCCTGTTGATGCGCGAGATTGATTAAGCGGCCAACACCTGGCGGGTGAACTTCGATGCCAATAAAATTTTTATCCGGTTCCTGTGTCGCCATTTGGAAAAGTGAATCGCCCATGCCAAAACCAATTTCCAATACCAGGGGAGCATCGCGACCAAATAAATCAACTGGATTAATTTTCCCGCTGAATAGACTTAATCCATATAAATGCCATGAATTTTCAAAAGCGTTTTTTTGTCCCGCCGTAATTTTACCGGCACGAATCACAAAACTGCGTATGGATTTGGGTTTGAATTCCGGTTTAATTAAAAAAGCTTCTTTTTCCGATGAGTCATCAGAAGAAATAAAATCTAAAGACATGTGAACCTATAGTATTGAGTTTGATTGATTTCGTGGCCAGAGATGAATCGCCAAACTTAGCCATCCCAACAGAAACAGAATGCCGCCTATGGGAGTAATCACACCGATTATTTTGGGAAATCCAAAAGCCAGAATGTAAAGGCTGCCACAAAAAAACAGGCTGCCCAGTATAAAGGCGAATGCCGACAGCTTGATATATTTTCCAGGCGATTGTCTTGCGCTAATGCCCACCAAAACCAATGCCAGAGCATGGAACATTTGGTAGTCGGTTGCAGTTTTAAAGATTAGCAACATATCCGGCGACAGCTGATGCTTTAATCCATGCGCAGCAAACGCACCCAGGGCAACGGCTAAAAAACCGCTGATTGCACCGATAAAAGTAACGAATTTCATCATGATTCAAAACCGGAAAATAAAAAGCCGCGCTGAGCGCGGCTTGTACAGGAAAATCAGTGGATGTCAGGCAGTTAGCATCATGGTTTTAACTTTATTCATGGCATTTTTTTCCAACTGACGGATACGTTCGGCAGAAACGCCATATTCAGCAGCCAAATCGTGCAGGGTTGCTTTGTCATCATTCAACCAGCGGCGTTGTAAAATAGCGCGGCTACGTTCATCCAACTTTTCCATCGCCGATTCAAGGCTGACGACATTGGTTTCTTCCCAATTGGAAGCTTCAAGACGCACAGCCGGGTCATAACGGTTATCTTCAAGATAATGAGATGGTGCAACATAGCTGTCATCTTCATCATCTTCACCGGCATCAAAACCGGCATCGTAAGAAGATAAACGACCTTCCATTTCGCGAACTTGTTTAACATCAACGCCTAAATCCTGAGCCACGGCTTCGGCTTCATTGTTGCTCAACCAACCCAGGCGCTTCTTGGCACCACGCAGATTGAAGAAAAGTTTGCGCTGGGCTTTGGTGGTGGCAATTTTGACGATTCGCCAGTTGCGCAGAATGAATTCGTGGATTTCAGCTTTGATCCAATGCACGGCAAAAGAGACCAACCGAACACCTTTATCAGGATCAAAACGTTTGACCGCTTTCATCAATCCCACGTTGCCTTCCTGGATCAAATCACCCAAAGGCAGGCCATAACCGTTGTAAGAACGGGCTATATGAACCACAAACCGCAAATGCGCCATAACCAATTGGCGGGCGGCATCCAGATTACCGTTTTGTTGTAAATCGCGAGCCAGATGTTGCTCTTCTTCCAGTGTTAAAACAGAAAAAGCACCCACCGCTTGAACATAGGCATTCAGGTTTGCACCGGGCGCCAGAACGCCGATGGGTTGCAGACTTGTGCATGTGCTCATTGTGTTACCTCCGATCAATCATTTGTGCCCGAGTGTAGCATCAGAAAACAATCAATTCCAGATTGAAAAGTCAGACTTTTGACACACTATTACTTTGGTTGAATCCAGTAGAGTTGCCGACCTACGGCTACCCAGGCGCCCACTAATCCCACGACTCCAGACATCAGCATAAGTTGTAGCGCTTCGACCCAATTCAACCCCTGCAACTGAAAACTGCTCTGATATAGATTAGCTAATTGCTTCACAGGTTCCGTTAATACCACATAAATTGTCGCCAAAATAAGACTGGCAATAAAACCACCGACCAATCCGTACCATAAACCCATATACAGGAACGGACGCCGGACATAAGCGTCTGTAGCACCCACCAGTTTCGAGACCAGAATTTCATCCCGACATTGTTCTATGGTGACTCGCAAAGTATTGCCAATCACCAAAAAAACACCCAGAACCAACAGGCAAGAAAGTACAATCAAAAATCGTTCGGCAATTTGAATAAATTGATGCAGACGTTTTACCCACAATAAATCCAAACGCACATCAGCGACTTGCGGATTGGCCACCAGCGCTTGTTGCAAGCTGGTCAAGCTTTCCGGATCGTTATGCATAAGTTTGGGTTTTATCAACACTACGCTGGGCAAAGGATTTTCGTCGAGATAATTAACCAAATCCCCCAAACCTGATCCTTCCCGAAATTCAGCCAACGCTTCTTCCGGTGATACATAAATTGCTTGCAGCACATCAGAACGTTTTGCCCAATCAGCACTTAATCGCCGAGCCTCTTGCTCGGAAGTTTCTTTTTTCATGAATACAGAAATCTGGCTGGAGTCCTGCCAACTGTCACTGAGTAATTGTAAATTGTTGAACACCAGAAACAACGCCGCAGGCAAGGCAACAGCAATCGCAATCACCAACCAGGTCAATAAACTTTGTAATGGTGTTTCAAGTAAACGCAACAAACTGTCGATCGATGAGTGACTGTGATGCGCAAACCAGGCATCCAGTTTTTGAAAGTTGGTCAGCTGACTTTGAATTGCGCTTTGACCACGCACATCACGCTCAGCACGAATAGATTCACGTGTGTCAACCGCAACCACCTTGCGAACATTATCACGTCGGGTCGCGCCGGATTTATGTGATCGTTGATTGACAGGTTTATGTGGTTTCAAAATAAAACTCCATCATGAACCAACTTACCTTGAACCAAACCCAAAACGCGTTTGTTCATGCGTTTTAATAATTCGACATCATGCGTGGCGATCATCACCGTAGTGCCCACTTCATTAAATTGTCGAAATAAATTCATAATGTCATTCGACAATTCAGGGTCCAGATTTCCTGTGGGTTCATCCGCTAAAATCAGTGAAGGTTTATTCACAATCGCCCGTGCAATACCCACGCGTTGTTGTTCACCGCCGGAAAGTGTTCTTGGATTGTCACGCTCTTTATCCAGCAGGCCAACTTTATCCAACGCGGCGCGAACACGTTTGCCAATATCCTGTTGAGCATAGCCAGCGATTTGCAAAGGTAAAGCGACATTTTCATAAACATTGCGATCAAACAGCAATTGGTGATTTTGAAAAACCACGCCTATATTGCGGCGATAATAAGGAATTTGTGCATCGCGTAATTGATCCAGCCAACGCCCATCCACTTTAACGCGACCGCGCGAAGGATGCTCCATTAACAAAATCATTTTCATCAGCGTACTTTTTCCAGCACCTGAATGACCGGTTAAAAAAACCATTTCACCGCCGCCAACAAAAAATTCAACATGCGATAAAGCATCGTAGCCATCGCTATAACGTTTGCTGACGGATTCAAATTCAATCACGTTTTATTTTTCCTGATTTTTAGAATTTGGCACTGAGTCATCTGAATATAATGATTTTTTCAAAAGTGTCGCTTCAAGGACGAAGTGACACAGCTATAGGGACATATCCACCGCGGTTTTGAAAAAATCATTATATTCAGCTGACGGTCTTTATCAGAACCTATTTATTGTCGATCAAACAAAGCCTTCGCAAACTCATCCGCAACAAACGGTTGCAAATCATCAATACTTTCACCTACGCCGATAAATCTTATGGGCAAATTAAATTTTTTCGACAGCGCAAAAATAACACCGCCTTTTGCAGTGCCATCCAATTTGGTTAACGCCAAACCGGTAACACCGGCCGCATCGCGAAATTGTTCTGCCTGATTCAATGCGTTTTGACCTGTGCCTGCATCCAACACTAATAAAACTTCATGTGGCGCAGTCACATCCAATTTGGACATGACACGTTTCACTTTTGAGAGCTCATCCATTAAATGATTTTTATTATGTAAGCGACCGGCGGTGTCGGCGATGATCACATCAATTCCACGCGCTTGTGCTGCCTGTACAGCATCAAAAATAACAGATGCAGAATCAGCGCCGGTATGTTGTGCAATCACCGGAACCTGATTGCGTTCACCCCAAACTTGCAACTGTTCAACGGCTGCTGCACGGAAAGTATCACCAGCGGCCAGCAATACTTTTTTACCTTCATTTTGAAAACGTTTTGCGAGTTTACCAATCGTTGTGGTTTTACCAACGCCATTGACACCCACGACTAAAATCACAAAAGGTTTTTTGTCAGGATTTATCACTAAAGGCTGTTCGACCGGGCGCAATAAATCCGTCAATTCTTCACGCAGTGCTTTATATAAAGCATCACCATCTGCCAATTGTTTTCGTGCCACTTTTGCAGTGAGCGATTCGATAATACTGTTGGTCGCTTCCATGCCTACATCCGCAACCAATAATTGTGTTTCCAATTCTTCGAACAGATCGTCATCAATCGTTTTGCGGCCTAAAAATAAATTGCCCAATCCTTCTGCAAACTGACTGCTGGTACGGGTTAATCCTTGTTTGATCCGCGCAAAAAATCCTAATTTCTCACCCGGTTTTTCCTGAGTGGTTGCAACCGGAAGAGAAGCGGAAGAATTGTCGGATTGATCCAGGTCAGATTCCGTTGCTTTTTTGTCTGTCCCGGATTTTTTAAAAATATTAAAAACCATAATGTTCGTCTGGAAAATGTCGGAAAATCGGTAAAATGATAAACAAGTCGCTATGCTACCACTTCTTGTTTGCTGATTGAGTAATTGCCTTGTCCAAATTCCAACCAAAACCTCACTCAACCAAAATGTCGCAATTGCGGATTATCGGTGGCCAGTGGCGCGGACGGAAATTAACTTTCCCGGAAATTGAAGGATTAAGGCCAACAGGAGACCGCATCCGCGAAACCTTGTTCAATTGGCTGGCACCCGATATTCAGGGAGCAAGGGTGTTGGATTTGTTTGCCGGTTCCGGCGCACTGGGTCTGGAAGCATTATCACGCGGTGCGGAGATGGCGGTGTTAATCGAGAAACATCCTCAGGCAGCCGCCAATTTGATTAATCACCTGAAAACCTTATCGGCCGATAATGCCAGAGTCCTTTGTACAGATTCCTTACAATTTTTACGACAAGCCAATGCGGATGCTCCTTACAATCTGGTTTTTATTGATCCACCTTTCGCTGGCGAGCTTTGGCAACCGGTAGCTCAACTGCTCAATCAATCGCAATGGTTGGCAGCGGATGCCCTGATTTATGTCGAAACGCCAAAAGAATCCATCTGGCAAGCACCTGAAAATTGGTCTTTGCACAGAGACAAACTGGCTGGGCAAGTGCGTTACAGGCTTTACAAGTTCGAGACCATCTAATTTTTTATTCGGGATAACCTAATGCAAAACCCTCTTTCACCCGGAGCAGAGAAAGTTCTACTTTACACCCTGATGATTTTGCAATTTATTGCGATAGTTGACTTCATGATCATGATGCCGCTTTCGTCACAATTGATGGATGTTTTTAATATCCAGCCTGCGCAATTTGCCCTATTGGTTTCCTCCTATTCGATTGCAGCGGGTGTATCGGCAATGATTGCATCATCTGTTGCTGACCGATTTGATCGTCGCCATGCGTTGATAGGTGCTTTTGTTGGATTGTTGGCTGCTACGATTTGTTGTGGTATTGCGAATAGTTATTTCCTGCTGCTGTTGGCACGCATAGTGGCGGGATTTTTTGGCGGAGTAATGGGTTCAATAGTTCTGTCGATTGTGGGCGATTTGATTCCGGCACAAAGGCGAGGCCACGCAATGGGAATTGTGATGCTGGCATTCTCATTGGCGGCTGTTGCCGGAGTCCCTGTAGGATTATTTATTGCCAACCATTTCTCTTGGCAAACACCTTTTTTGGCTCTCTCTTTGGTGTCGATTCCGATGTTGGTGTTGTTAATCAAAATAGTGCCTCCGGTAAGAGAACATCTTGACCAACCCAGAGTTAATTTCTTTCAAAGTTATCGTGAATTATTGAGTGTTAAAAATCATTGGTGGGGATTTATGACGTCCTGCCTGATTATGTTTGCCAGTTTTATGGTGATCCCTTACATAGCACCTACCCTGGTCGCCAACGTAGGTTTGAGTGCGCATGATTTACCCTATATCTATTTGGTTGGCGGGGCCGTCACTCTAGTTTCGCGCCCCTGGATTGCTGGACTCACAGATAAATACCGTCATGCAAAAGTATTAACCTGCATCACTTTGGCCAGTTTTCTGCCCATTATTCTGGTGACCCAGTGCATTGTTACGCCTTTGAGTGTGCAATTAATTTTTGCCAGTTTGTTTTTTATGTTTGTCAGTGGGCGGTTTATACCATCATCTGCATTGGTTACGGCCAGTTGCGAACCCCGCTTTCGTGGGCGAGTAATGGCGTTTAATTCCGCCATGCAAAATTTCGGCTCGGGCCTCGCCGCACTGATTGCAGGAATGATTATGGTGAAATCATCCGATGGAAGAATTTTGAATTACGATTGGGTAGGTTTTATCGCTTGTGTAGTTAGTTTGCTCGCCATAGGCGCGGCATGGCGGGTAAAAGCTGTTAGTTGAATACCCATAAAAAAGCCCCGAACCAGTCGGGGCTTGCTGAAGCAGTATCTCGCTTAGCTGGCTTAAATGCCATCAGGTAGAGGAGTTAGCTCATGAATCCTAAAACACACGTTATTGTGACTTGGGGGTTCAAACTTGGTTCAATATTTTTATAAATAATTTTCAGAAAAATCCAAATGGCCTATAAAACAACAAATGTGGCGAATTAATTTTTCTTAAACCGTGTTTTTAATGCGTCTTCAACAGGTTTGGCGACAAACTGGCTGACGTCACCCCCCAAATAAGCAATTTCACGCACTATTGATGATGAAATGTAAGACAGGTGTTCAGCAGGTGTCAGGAAAATACTTTCCATGCTGGGTGCCAAAGCACGATTCATATTGGCAAGCTGGAATTCGTATTCGAAGTCAGACACCGCACGCAATCCACGTAATACCGCCTGGGCATTTTGCTGGCGAACAAACTCCACTAACAAAATATCAAATCCACACACTTCCACATTCGGTATATGGGCGAGTGTTGTTCTGGCGAGTTGAACCCGCTCATCCAAACTAAACAGGGGGTTTTTACGGGTGCTGGCGGCAACCGCGACCAGAACCTTATCGAACAATCTACAGGCACGTTCAACCAAATCTATATGCCCGTTGGTAATTGGGTCAAAGGTGCCGGGATAGACGACTTTACGCATAATATTCAACTCAAATGAAGTGGCGATGATGTTATTGGATAGGTTTATTGAAGCCATTCCTGCAGTTTAAGTTTCAATTCATCCAAACCCGTATTGTTCAAAGCAGAAAATAATTGCAGGCTGACTTGTTGATCCAGATTCATTTCTTTCAAAGATTTACTCACTGCCAACAAAGCTGTTTTGGCAGGGCCGCGATTCAGTTTATCTGCCTTGGTGAGCAATATATGAATCGGCATCAGCCTGTTGACGGCCCAGGTGAGCACAGTAGTATCAAATTCTTGCAAAGGATGTCGTATATCCATGAGCAAGATCAAACCTTTTAATGACTGACGCTTGTATAAATACTCCGACAAATCTCGCTGCCATTGTTCTTTCATGGTTCGCGATACTTTGGCGTAACCATAGCCGGGTAAATCGACCAAACGCTGGGTATCAGTGAGATTAAAAAAATTGATCAGTTGGGTGCGGCCAGGTGTTTTGCTGGTACGTGCCAGCTTGTGATTGTTGGTGAGCGCGTTGATAGCACTGGATTTACCCGCATTGGAACGTCCGGCAAAGGCCACTTCACTGCCAACTTCCGGCGGGCATTCCCGAATGCTGGGCGCACTCAAACTAAAGCTGGCTTTGGTAAAGATAATCTCGGTTGACATAATAACCCTACAAATAGCGCGTTATTCCAGCCATGGTATATAATGCCGCGGCCTGAAAAAGGGCTGATTGTAGCGGTTTACCGAGACCTTTACCCAACAATTCTTTATGCAGATTTTCTTTCTAACGATTTTGGATAACTCCATGAAACATATACTGAAAAATACACTTTTCACTCTGGGATTGATCGCTGTTTCGCAAGCTGTCTGGGCCGAAGGTGATGCGACTGCCGGTAAAGCCAAAGCTGCTGTTTGTGGCGCTTGTCATGGTGCGGATGGGAATAGTCCGGCCCCCAATTTTCCCAAATTGGCCGGTTTGGGTGAAAAATATCTGTTAAAACAAATGCTTGATATTCAAGCCTGGGATAAAGAAACCGATCCAGCCAAAAAAGCCAAAACCGGCAGAGCGGTGATGGAAATGGCTAGCCTCACCAAGAATATGACCGAGCAAGATCTGGCCGATATATCAGCTCATTTTGCATCGCAAACAACCCAGTTGTCCGGGTCAAAAAAGATTGAAGTGCAAACCAACTCCGGCATTCTGGTTGATGGATTGGCTTTGGGTGAAAAAACCTGGCGTGCGGGTAATGCCACCACTGCTGTCCCTGCCTGTACCGGTTGTCATGGCCCGGATGGAAAGGGTAATGTTGCTGCCGGATTCCCGCGTTTGTCAGGGCAACATCCGGAATATATTGAAAAACAACTCAAAGCGTTTCGTAATGGCGACCGTACCAATGACGGCGACCAAATGATTATGCGTTCTGTTTCCGAGCATTTGAGTGACGCCGAGATCAAAGCTCTGGCAAATTACATTGCAGGTTTAAATTAACAGAAATAAAAAAGGCGACTTGATCGCCTTTTTTTTCGATCCCGGTAATGTTACAAAAGCGACCGTTTATCCGGTGTTAAGTATTTCGTGGATAAAATCCAACAATAAAGAGTCAGATAGCACCATCACCCTGAATAAAGAGGCTTTGTATGCGTAAGTTAGTCGCCCTGTTGGGCTTGATCTTTTCTGTTAATGCTTTTGCAGCTGATTATCTGGAAGGCCAACACTACAATTTGTTAGCCAGCCCTGTGCCTGTTGCCGATAAAACCAAAGTTGAGGTTGTTGAACTTTTTTCTTATCACTGCAGCCATTGTTTTCATTTCGAGCCCTTGCTTGAAGCCTGGAAAAAGAAACAAGCCGCCGATGTAGTTCTTGTACAAATGCCAGCTTACTGGAATGCGCAAATGGAACCCTGGGTACGCGGTTACTACACTGCACAGGTGTTGGGTATTAAAGACAAAACCCACGGCCCCGTTTTCAAAGCATTTCAGGTAGAAAAAAAGTACTTTAATCGCGCACTGGACTGGGCAAACTTTTATGCTAACTACGGCGTTAGTGTTGAAACTGTGGTGAAAACCTACAATTCATTTGGTGTTACCAGCCTGTTCAAGCAAGCCGAAACCCGTCTTCGTAATAATTATAAATCCACGGGCACCCCGGAGCTTTTTGTTCAGGGCAAATACCGTATCAGCATGAATGATGATGTAAAAAACCAGGAAGAGATGTTAAAGGTAGCGGATTTCCTGATAGAACAAGAGCGTAAACTCTTGAAAAAATAGTTTTCGTGCTGCCTGAAAAAACACCCGTTATGGGTGTTTTTTTATGCCTTTAAAAAGCAGGTTTATTGCTGGCGTCTATACTTTCCAAATGTCTTGATTTAATTGGAACCTGTAATGACTGCCCCTGCCGATAACACCTGGCGTGAAAAATATTTAAACTCACTGGATGAACAGGAAAAACTTGAAAAACGTTTTCAACATGAATTGGAATCATTGCGTCGTGCATTGGTACGTGTAACAGTCGTAGCCGAGGGACAGGATCAGGAATTGGACTTGATTTTGAACCGGTTACGTGAAGAACTTCGCGGCGGAATTAAAGGTGATTTAACCAGTCTTTTTACAACCTTGGATCAACAGGCCATTAAATTTGAAACCAGCAAAGATGAAAGCGCACTCTCCATTCGGGAAGCTGTACACAATATTGTTAAACCACTGCAAAAACTTAAACTATCCCGAAACTCAAAAAAAACAATTGACGATTTCCTTTCACAATTACCCGCACGCAGTAAAAAAATCAGATTGTATCCTGCCCTGTTGGAACAACTTTCTGTCATTCAAAAAGAAGTGCTGGAACAAATTGAACAACCTAAAACAGGTTTTCTGGATAAATTTTTAGGCGCGAAAAAAGAACCTGAAAATATTGCTGATGAAGCTGCCAATAACAATTCACAAACCCTTAATACCGCAGATTGGGTTTATCCTAAACCGGAAGATTTAAAATCCGAAAATTCAACCTTATCAGCCAATTCAAACAACCATTTAACTGCAGAATTTATTACCGGAATCAGTGCAGTATTAACTGCTTTTTTATCCAACCTTGAAAATGAAATTGCGATCAAAACACAAGCTGAATCCATACGTTTGCAGATTGAACATGGTTTGGCAGCCGATGCTGTTATACCGACACTGGAAAATCTTCGCAATCTGGTGATGGAGGCTTATCTTGCCGCCAATTCAGCGTTTGCGAATTATTTAAACTCGGTAAATCTGGAATTATCTGAAATATATTCGATAGTGGGCAATGCGGTCAGGGAAAATCAAACACAATCACAAGCTGGAAAGGAATTGCAAGCCAGTATGATCCAGGGCATGCAACAATTGGAAAAACAAGCGGCGAATGCAACCGACCTTACACAACTTAAATCGCAAGTGAAATCGCAAATTGATCACATTAAACAAGCATTGGACAGCTATCAACAATCAGCCAAATTCAGCCTGGGCGATCAATTGGAAGAGCTGAGTAAAAAAATTAAAACGTTGGAAACAGAATCAGAAAAAAATCGTGAAAATCTTGAGACGCAAAGACGCAAGGCACTTTCGGATCCATTAACAGAATTACCCAACAGACAAGCCTACAACGAACGCGCTGTAACCGAAGTCCAACGTTGGCAGCGTTACAACAGGCCGTTAACTATTGCCATTTTTGATATCGATAATTTTAAAAAAATAAATGACAACTATGGTCATCAGGCGGGTGATCGCGTATTAAAAGTGATAGGGCGATCAATCGCCAAACGTTTACGTGAGGTTGATTTTTTCTGTCGATTCGGTGGTGAAGAGTTTGTTGCACTTATGCCAGAGACCACCGCTGAAATTGCAATTCCGGTTTTGGATAAAATTCGCGATGCGATTGCCAATGCTGCTTTTAATTACAAAGAACAACCTTTGAGTATTACGCTCTCAATAGGTCTGACAGAATTTCGTGACAAAGACAGTCTGGACTCTGCTTTTGAGCGAGCGGATCAGGCATTGTATAAAGCGAAACAATCAGGAAGGAATCAGATACAAAGCGGATAAAAACAGTCACATCCATGTGACGATTTTTGTAGGAACAATTAATTTATTGGGCAAGAACCCGCACAAGCAGAAGTGTTCATTTGACTGTTACCCAATAAAGTCACATCAACAGGTCTGACGTCACAATTTTTGGTATCAAACTCAACACCCAGTGCACTGGAACTACCATTGCCTTTCACAACACCTTTGTAAACCTGACAAATTTTGGTTTTTGATGTGCCACTGTTGTCCAGAGTTAAATTACGAATGACGGCAACGTCATCGAAATTAGTGTTGATACCCACAATGGTTGATACATCACGTGCAATAACATTGTTGATGACAATCTTGCGTGGGCCGCCATTGTTAGTACAGTCACCGCAGGTGCGTGCAACTTTACCTGCATTTGCTACATAGAAATTGCTGATGTGAAGTTCGCCACGGCCATTGAATTGGAAAGTTTTATCCGCACCTTTGTAAGCCGCACCGCAATTCACGCTCATGATGGTACCTTTTGGACCAAGTGCAGTAGCCGCATCTTCACCCACATCTTCCCACCATACGTTTTCCAAACTACAGTTACCGAGACAGTGAATACCGTCAGCGGCCAGAGTACCTATTACAACGTTTCTGATACTGCCTCCATCCTGAACATCAAATAAGGCTGGTTGTCCTTCAGATTGACCGCCGTCAGAGAGATTGTAACGTCTGTTACCACCATCAAATACTTCACCGGATTTAACAACATAGGTTGAAGTTAATTGAACGGTTTCTGTTGGTGTGGGCATTTTGCAACCGGGATAGTAACCCAGATTAGACGCCGTACTGGTTGCAGTAGAACTGCTTGAAGATGAGCGGCTGGAACTGGTTGTTGAGGTTACACTTGAACTGGTTGATGATCTGCTTGAACTGGAACTGCTGGATTTGGAGCTTGATGAAACCGGTGTAGATGAAAGTGGTATGGAGCATTCATTGACACCGCCACCAATACGACTGCCAAAAGTGGCTTCGGAACAAGTAAAGCTACCGGACAATACTTTGTAAACAAATTTGTCCGCTCGACCGAATGCAACATTGGTGGATGCAGAAACAGAACATGTTTTACCTTCATTACACAGGGTTTTATAACCTGCAGGACGATTGGCTGCTGACGCTGTACTGGCCAGTACAACCGCCGACAAACCAATTAATAAATGTTTGATTTTCATTTGGCGTTACCTATCAATTATTTAATGATGAACATTGGTCAGGTGCAAAATGCATCTGACAATTTTTAACAATGTGTGTAGTGTGGTGTGACCAAAATGCCGATGCTGAATATAGATACTGCAATACCAGCTAGTTATTTATTAATATCTTTAGCCTGCCAGTTTATGGCTTTTATCATTAGGAAAACTTTAAACTTTAAATCTTTGCGATTCAACTCACTTGAAAAGTGTGATTTTGTCGAAGAATAATGCGTCTCAGGATATTTTTCCTAATCAAAACAATCAATTCCGATGGATTTTTACATGAATACAATGTTGAAGCTTCTCTTGCTCAGTTTTTTTTCAGCGTTATTAGCCGGGTGCTATGACCTGGTTAATCAGCCCCTGGGTGGATTGGGCGGGGAAAAGGCTATTTTTTCTGTAGCAGGCAAGTGGGTTGAAAAAGAAAAAAATTACACGCTTGAAATCGATCAAACCGATGAGTCAGATGAATTCACTTTTGTGTTCAGTGAAAATGGAAAAATCTGGAAAGGTCTGGTTGAGGCGGCATACTACGAAAGGAAAGTGGTTTTGAATCTGGATCTGGCCAGCCTGACGTTAAACGGAGAAAAAGTCATTCAACCATCAGAGCCCATGTATATGTTGATTGGCCTCTATTTCAAAAAAGACAAGTTGCATCTTATTCCTGCTGACATGCAAAAATTCAAAGAACTTCTGGCGGAACATTTTTACGCAACCGCTGTGAAAACATTAAGATCCTGTGTGGGAGGCAATGAAGTTTGCATACAGCAAGGTCGAGGTCGACATC
>CAMLRJ010000013.1 GCA_946482345.1 uncultured Cellvibrio sp. | reverse complement strand
TGGGCAAACATATTTTCCAATTTCGCTGCCTGGAATCGTGCCAGTTTTTCTTTGCGTTCTTTTTCAACACGGAACTGGGCAACTTCACGCGCTTTGCGTTCATCATCCAACACAGCGAAATCATCACCAGCGCTTGGAGGTGTTTCCAAACCAAGAATTTCCACGGGTGTTGATGGGCCAGCTTCTTTCACTTGCTCACCACGTTCATTCATCATGGCGCGAACACGACCATAAGTTTGGCCTGCCAGAACCAGGTCACCGTGTTTCAAAGTACCTTGCTGTACCAGCAAAGTAGCCACAGTACCGCGCCCTTTATCAACACGGGCTTCAATGATCACACCTTTTGCAGGTGCATCAGCAAGAGCGTGCAATTCCAGAACTTCAGCTTGCAGTGAAATAGCTTCCAACAGCTCGTCAATACCTTGGCCGGTATGGGCAGACACTTGAACAAATTGTGTATCACCGCCGTAATTTTCAGGGATAACTCCCTTGACCACCAATTCGTTGGTAACACGATCCGGATCAGCACTGGGCTTATCGCATTTGTTGATCGCTACCACGATTGGAACATTAGCGGCGCGGGCATGTTGAATCGCCTCTTCCGTTTGCGGCATCACACCGTCATCAGCTGCCACCACCAGAATCACCACGTCAGTGGCTTTGGCACCACGGGCACGCATAGCGGTGAAGGCCGCATGGCCCGGTGTATCCAAAAAGGTAATTTCGCCGCGACTGGTTTGTACACGGTAGGCACCAATATGCTGTGTAATACCGCCAGCTTCACCCGCCGCTACTTTAGCTTCGCGGATATAATCCAGAAGCGAGGTTTTACCATGGTCAACGTGACCCATTACAGTTACAACCGGTGCACGAGGAGTAACGTCTCCCTGATGATCCAATGATTTCTCAAGCGCATGCTCGATATCATCTTCACTGACCAGATTGGCTTTATGGCCCAACTCTTCAACAATCAATACTGCAGTATCCTGATCTATAGCTTCGTTCATTGATGCCATCACACCCATTTTCATCAGGCGTTTGATCAACTCATTCACCTTGATCGTCAAACGCTGGGCGAGATCAGATACCAGAATGTGTTCCGGTACATCCACTTCATGAATAATCTGGCTGGTGGGCTTTTTGAACGCATGCTTGTTGTTCTTTTTGTGATGAGCACGAATATGGCTGCGACGAGCCAGTACATCACTGTCTTCATCGTCATCAGTAAATGCCAACAGATCAATTTTAACTGCTTTTTTAGGGGCAGCTGCTACACCTTTTTTCGCCGCTTTTCCGTGGCGTTTGTTACTCGAATCATCATCGTCGATATCGTCATCACGTCGAGTATGTTTTTTCCCGTGCTTGGTATCTTCTTTCATCGCCGGTGGCGCTATAGGCGTCACCGGAGCAGGTTTGCCGCGATTTGCACCTGCAGGTTTGGCACCGGTTTTAGGCCTGTCGCCACGCTCATTGCCAGAACGCTCGTTAGCAGAGCGCTCTGTTGATTGCTCTGTGCGTTCAGCAGGTTTGTCGTTACGTTTGGGGCGGGGTTTCTCGGCTTTTTGTCTGGCTTCTTCACGCGCCTTGGCTTCTGCCTGGCGTTGGGTTTCTTCAGCTTGACGGCGCTCGATAGCAGCACGACGCTTCTCTTCTATGCCATCCGTAAAGGACATGCGATGGGATGGTGCTTCACCGGCATCGGAAACTTCAGCATTCACCTCATCCCGACTCTCAAGCGGCTCTTCAACAGGTTGCTCAGGTACCACTTCCACCTCAACCACCACAGCCGCTTCGGGAGCTTCTTGAATTAGCAACTCAACGTCTTTGGCTTCGATCATTTCTTCCTGAGGTTCAGCCGTTTCCTCTTCCCTTTTAACGTAGGTTCTCTTCTTGCGAACCTCAACGTTTACTGTCTTTTTGGCAGCACCGGAACCGGTTTTAATGGTGGTCGTCGTTTTGCGTTGCAGTGTGATTTTTTTCGGTTCCTGAGCCGCTTCGCCATGACTGGCTTTGAGATAAGCTAACAATCGTTGTTTTTCATCGTCCGACACTTTGGCATCAAGCGATTTGTGTGACAAACCTGCTTCCTGCATTTGCTTTAACAAACGCTCTGCAGGGGTGCCAATGGATTTGGCGAGCTCGCTAATGGTTACTTCTGCCATTCTATTTCCTCGAGGAGTCTTGTTACCTGTTACCTGATTGATCAGGCAAACCAGGGTTCACGCGCTTTCATAATCAGTGCTGCAGCGCGCTCGGCATTCACACCTTCAATATCCAGCAATTCATCTACTGATTGCTCGGCCAGATCATCCATAGTCAAAATACCACGACCAGCCAGCTTCATAGCCAGCGCCTGATCCATACCCTCCATGCTCAACAAATCTTCTGCCGGTGCTGCGCCTTCCAAACGCTCTTCCGATGCAAGCGCACGAGTCAATAACGCATCTTTCGCGCGCGCGCGCAGCTCTTCCGCAATATCTTCGTCAAAACCATCAATTGCGAGCATTTCATCAAGAGGGACATAAGCCACCTCTTCCAGTGTTGTAAATCCTTCTTCAACCAAAACACCCGCGACATCTTCATCAACATCCAATGCATTCATAAATAATTCAATATAACCGCCGGACTCCGCCTGCTGTTTGGCTTGCCAATCCGCAACACTCATGACGTTGATGGTCCAACCCGTCAGCTCGGTTGCCAGGCGCACATTCTGACCGCCTCGACCAATTGCCATCGCCAGATTATCTTCATTAACGGCCAGATCCATTGAGCGTGCATCTTCATCAACCACTATGGATTCAATTTCAGCAGGGGACATGGCATTGATAACAAATTGCGCCGGGTTGTCATCCCACAACACGATATCCACACGCTCGCCACCCAACTCATTTGAAACTGCTTGCACACGCGAACCGCGCATACCCACACAAGCACCCACAGGGTCAATGCGGCCGTCATTGGTTTTTACCGCAATTTTTGCACGCAATCCGGGATCACGTGCTGCACCTTTGATTTCAATAATCTCTTCAGAAATTTCCGGCACTTCAATTTTGAAAAGTTCGATCAGCATTTTTGAATGTGAGCGACTCAATAATAACTGCGGGCCACGCGCTTCGTTGCGAATTTCCAACAACAAGGCTCGAATACGGTCGCCCAAACGAAATATCTCACGGCCAATTAAATTTTCGCGTGGCAGTATAGCTTCGGCGTTACTACCCAGATCAACAATAATACTGTCGCGTGTCACTTTTTTAACGGTACCGTTTACCAACTCACCCAAACGATCGCGATATTCATCCACCATATGAGCACGTTCGGCTTCACGCACTTTTTGCACTATCACCTGCTTCGCAGTTTGTGCAGCAATACGGCCAAAATCAGCATTTTCAATTTTCTCTCTGTAAATATCGCCTACTTTTAAAGTCGGATCCTTTTCACGCGCTTCTTCCGTTGTAAATTGTGTACCCAACTCAGCCAATACATCATCAGCCACTACCAACCAACTGCGCCAGGTTTCGTAATCACCTGTTGTACGATTGATAGTTACAGCAACGCTAGAATCTTCATCGAAACGTTTTTTGGTCGCCGTAGCCAACGCAGTCTCAATCGCCTGAAAAATCAGTTCTTTATCCACACCTTTTTCGTTGGATACTGCATCAGCGACCAGCAAAATTTCTTTGTTCATGTGTTTGCCTCTGTTAATTCCCGAACGCAAATAATTAAAAATTTTACGTTCGCACCATGTCAGAACTTTTATTAAATAATTAAATAAAAGTCACCCTGAAATTATTTACTTAGCTTGTTCGATTCCACGCAAAATATCGTCGTAGCGAGGAACCAGGTTGGCTTTATCAATTGCACTGAATGGAATCCTTATCTCTTTGTTATCCAGTAACAACACCAGCGTTTCATTATCCACTGCACGAATTTCGGCTTTGAAGCGCCGCCGGCCTTCGATCGGCGTTCGCAATCGCCCCGCAATAGTCTCACCCAAATAACGCTGATACTGGGCAAGAGAAAATAATTCACGATCCAAACCTGGAGACGACACTTCCAGCGTGTATTCGCCCTCGATTGGATCTTCAACATCCATAACACTGCTGATTTGACGACTCACTTTTTCGCATTGATCGAGTGAAACTCCCTCAGCTGCATCAATGTAAATGCGCAGTGTTGAAAATCGCCCCTGGGTCAAATACTCCAATCCCCAGAGTTCGCAGCCCATGGACTCAATTACCGGAGCCAAAAGCGCCTGCAGTTGATCCTGTTTAGATGCCATCGGGCAACCTCTTGAAAATAACCAATCAAAAAACAAAAATGGGCACAAGGCCCATTCCAGAAACTCAATACTTAAGGTAATAGGCCAAACCCGGAACAGGTTTAACGTCAAACGAAAAAGCCCCAAAAGGGGCTTTCAACTCAATTGCTGCCTGAAACAACAACTTGGAATCTTGGTTGCGGGGGCTGGATTTGAACCAACGACCTTCGGGTTATGAGCCCGACGAGCTACCAAGCTGCTCCACCCCGCGACGACAACTCAGCTAACCCAGCGGATTAGCGAGGAGGCGCATTATAGGGAGCGCCCCCCTGAGGGTCAAGGGAAAAGACGGTTTAAACAGATTTATCCAGAAATCGCCCCACACCCGACGCCATTTCGAAACTATTAATTTCTAACAGACGAAGATTGGTCTTAAGATTTTTTTGCTGCATCTCAGTCAATAACCTTGTGCGCTCGGCTTGACGCTGGGATTGTAACTCCTGTTCTTGCCGGGACTTTTCCTCAGCCTGTTCTTGTTGTTCGCGACTAACAAGCTCGTCCGACTGCTGAGTCCGCGCATCAGCGTTATCCACTTTTTCATCGCCATCATCTTTAGAAGTTAATACCTGCTCTTCGCGAATCTTTTGGCTGATCTCCACACGAGCTTGCTGCGCCATTTTAGCGGCTTGCGCAGCGACCGCACGATCTTGCCCCGAGGGTTCCGCAGGCGCACTGGCAGCCCGTGCAATTTGCTCAGCTTTACGCAGCGTCGCTTCGGGATCATTAGGGATAGGGCTGGTATCAATTTGCACTTCACCACCAACCGCATAACTCACACCATCAGGGCCACGCTGATAAGTGTAAGTTGGGCTACCCGCATACTGCCCGGCTACTGCTGCATGCGCTTGTTCATGCGCACGCACTTCACGGTCGCGTGCAGATAACTGCTCAATCACTTTTTGCTCGGCTTCTTGCTGTTCTTGTTGTTGTGCCTTTTGTTTACGCTGCTGCCCCTCATCAACAGGTGCTTTTGTGGCCACCCGATTTTGCTCGGCATCCTGCGAAGGATTATCCTCGGGAGCACGGCGAGTTTGTTGACGAGATGATTCAGCCAGTTGTTCTGTTGGACGAAAGCTTGACGATTTGAGCTCAACTGATTCCTGCCCCACAACCTGACGTCCTGCAGGCTGGTAAGTCGCAGGGGCAGATATGACATATGTTGAGGCGATATTACTGATCATAAGCTCTCCTCAAGAATCAATGATCAAGCTTTGATATCCAACAAAGTACCTATAGTATCGCTGGCGGTTTTCACCACTTTGGCTGAACTATCAAACATATTTTGCTGAACTTTCAGATTCACCAGATTTTCCGCCAGATCTTGCGGGGAAGCACTGGCTCCCTCTTTAGCCATTCCAGCAATTTGCTGTGCTGATTGAAACATGGATGACTGGCTTTTTTGCATACCAATCAGACCTTGGTTAATAACCGAACCTACGTCCATAACCCAATCCTCAATAGTTTTACACACTACAATTCTAAGCAGCCAGCGCACGAAAAACAGCCAGCTTTTGAATTACCTTAAGACTATTTAGCACTAAAAAATAATTAGCTATAACGGAGATTCCAACTTTGAAGTCACTATCAGATTCTTTTGCTGATATTCGGAAATAATTTTGGCTTGCTCAAACACACTTTGAGCCGTCAGTTTCAACCGACTTTTGATAGGAATCCCGGCTGCCTGCAAAGCCTGACTACTCCAGGTATTGCAATTACTGAACACACTGTAATGCTGACCAGCCTTAAAAAAGTATCCTGTATTTTCTTCGTATGCCGTCAATTCAACCGGTTGTTTTTCTGCATCCAATGCAATGGATTTATCGAGGTGGCGAATCAATTTCTTCATACGTTTTTCGCTAATCATCAAGGGAACACGGGTCTCCTGCGGGATAAAAGAGAAGGGTTCACCATAATAATCCAGTATCTGTACCGCCGAATAACTGGATGCCACCAACGCTTTGGCGCCAGAAAAAAAACTTTTGCTTTTCCCGGTAAAAAAATCACCGTCGCCATAACCAAAACGAATGTATCTTTTTTGTTTGGCGATACCCTTGAAATAACGACTGTGTTTTTCCACCGACGCAGCAGGAATAATAATGCTGGTATGCCATCCTTCATAAATAAAATGGATTTCATGCGTCAGATTTTTTTGAGGGATTTTCTTTGTATCCGGCAAACTGGAGCAAGCTGTTAAGCCGATACAAAAAACAAGAATCAATAATTTCATAAAAATGCTAATCAATAATTTCGCTGGATGATTAACCCGGCAATGATAAATATTGTGCAATTTTTACCGGAGTTGGCTGATCCATAAATGGCACCACACCCAAACAGGGAACCGGAATGCGTTGCTGTAAGGTTTGGATGTTTTCATCCAGGGCGCGCATATTAACATCGACACAATTGGCAACCCAAGCAACTAACGGCAAACCGTCATGACGAATAGCATCCAATGTTAACAATGCATGATTGATGCAACCCAATCGCACCCCCACCACCAGAATAACCGGCACTCGTAATATGCGAACCATATCAGCCATAGTTTCAGATGGATTAATTGGTACCCGCCAACCACCCGCACCTTCTATCAAAGCGAAATCTGCCATATAAAAACTGCTACGACAAAACCCGGCCAAACGATCCGCTGACAAGATTCTTTTTTCTTTTTGTGCGGCTATATGAGGTGACACAGGTTCAATAAGTGCAACAGGGTTAATTTGCTCATAGGATAATTTCACCGAAGCTACAGACTGCAATAACAGCGCGTCCTGATTTCGCAAACCCTGTTCTGTTTTTTCACAACCAGCCGCAACCGGCTTCAACCCAATTGTTGACAACCCCTGCATATTGGCGAGATGCAACAATCCAGCAGCGATCTGTGTTTTACCCACATCAGTATCAGTACCGGTAACAAAAAATGTTTTTTTACTCATATGTCAACAAACCCGTTTTATAGCACGTGCAAAAATAACATCATAAGTTAAGGGTAATTTCTCTTGCTCGCGAAATTGTTCATAAGCTGCAGCTAATTGAACCAATTTTTTTCGGCCCATGAGACCCTTTGTAGTACCCCTGTGATATGTAGCGCCGACAGATTTCAAACTATGTAATACATCATGCAGATCATCAAATTGAGCATGCAATAATTGGTTATCCATTTTTACTTGTGCAAATCTTGATTCCAGAAAATCAACCATCAAATTATGATCCACAAATGCATTAACATGCTGCTGATCGTCAACAAGATTCCAGGCAGCACGCAATTCACATAAACTTTTATTGCCCAAAGTGGTAAACACCAATTCACCATTCGGTTTTAATACTCGTCTTAACTCATCAAAAAGCCGAGGCAAGTCAAGGCACCACTGCAAAGCGAAGTTGGAATAAATCAAATCAATGGAATTATCAGCGAAAGGTAATTTTTCTGCATCACCGCCAACGAACAAACATGACGATTTTGTTTGTGCCGCTGACAGCATATCAAAAGAAAGATCAACGCCGACAACCAGTGAATGATCAAACCGCTCTTGTAATGCTGCGGTAAAGAATCCAGTCCCGCAACCCAAATCCATTACCACCGAATATTCCGGCAATTGCAGCCCACTCAGAAATTCATTTAATAAACGATTACCGGAAGCACGTTGAATACCTGCAGCCTGATCATAAGTAGATGCCGCTTTGGAGAATTTTTTGGCGACTCGTAATTTAAATTTTTGCTGCTCTGAAAACACAGTAACTGTTTCCGTCCGCTCCGAAATAAATGCCCCAATCAAACAGGACACCAACTCAGGATGACACCAATGCAACGCATGCGAAGAGCGCGCAATAACTTCAATTTGATGATGCGAATTTAATTGTTTCAGATAAGAAGCAGCGGATATAGGCACCAGTGAATCATCACTCGCAAACAGTTGCAGACAAGGTTGTTTGATGTCAGCAATTGCTTGTCGATTATCAATTTTTGATAACAACAAGAGCGCATCATGCCAATTAGAATTGATTCGCTCAGGGTGCAGCATTTTTCTAAACTGCTTCAGCAACCCCCGTCCATCTTCAGCGCCTTGTGCTAACAAGCCTGAAAAGAGTTTTAGTGTAGCCGCAGGATTGTCCTTAAATGATTGGTTAAAATCCTGATTGATTTGCAAAGGCATAGCATCGGGATAATCATCATCTACTACAAATTTTGCGTTAGCGGCCAAGCTGATAACACCGGATATTTTTTGCGGATAACGATGCGCCAATTGTATCGCCAGCATTCCGCCCAAAGACCAACCCATGACCCAGGAATTATCCGGAATCTGATCAATCAAAATGGAAAGAATATTTTCCAATGAGTAATCACCAATCATCGGTGCATTACCAAACCCAGGAAGATCGACCAAAATAATATTGGAAAATTTTTCAAGATCAGCAATCAAGGGTTGCCAGCAAGATTGATCGCACCCCCAACCATGAATCAGCACCAATGAGATTTTGTTTTGAAATTTTTGCACGAATCAACATCGTCCTAATTTGTAGGGGCTGCCCCCTGTGGCAGTTCAGGGCAGACACAGGAACCTGCCGCTACTAGGTCCCGCAAAGCAGATAACAATTCTTCAACTTGTTGAAGATTGTGTTCCGCAGACAGAGTAATCCTTAATCGCGAAGTTCCCGCAGGCACAGTTGGCGGACGAATAGCAACCACCCAAAAGCCTCGTTCGAAAAGCTTCTTTGAAATGCTCAAAGCTTTTTCTTCATCACCAATAATAATCGGCTGAATCGGTGAAGCAGATGGCATTAATTGCAAACCCAATTGTGCAGCGCCGTTTCGAAATGCCTGAATAAGTGTTTGCAAATGTTCACGCCGCCAGGATTCCTCCTGACTCAATCGCAAACTGGTTCGTGTTGCGGCTGCAACTGCAGGCGGTAGCGCAGTGGTGTAAATATAAGATCGTGCAAATTGAATTAAATTTTCCGTCAGCAATCTGCTGCCCGCAACAAATGCACCAAAAGTACCAAACGCTTTTCCTAAAGTGCCCATCAACACAGGCAATTGATTTTGTGAAAGAGCAAATAATTCTGTCGTCCCACCACCATTTTTTCCCAGGCAGCCCACCCCGTGAGCATCATCAACCATCAACCAGGCATCATGCTGAGCCGCCAAATTGGATAATTGATCAAGCGGCGCAAAGTCGCCATCCATACTAAACACACCGTCCACGACAATTAATTTTTTTTCTGCTTCAGACTTATTTAGTCGTAATTGCAAATTTTCCAAATCATTATGCAAAAAGCGCTGGAATTTCGCGCCGCTCGCCAAACCCGCATCCAACAAACTGGCGTGATTGAACTTATCTTCAAAAACCGCATCACCTTCCTGCATCAATGCGGTAATACAACCCAAATTCGCCATGTACCCGGTGGAAAATAAAATTGCACTTTCACGACCGGTGAATGCGGCCAATTCTTCTTCCAATGCGTGATGTTCAGCCGAATGCCCGCACACCAAATGCGAAGCGCCGCTGCCAACACCCCAGCGTTTTGCCGCTGACTGAAATGATTCAATTACCTTGGGATGATTCGCCAATCCCAAATAATCATTGCTGCAAAATGAAATACATTTTTTTCCGTTGACTTGCAGATGAACCGATTGTGGCGATTCCAGAATGGATCTTTGTCGATAGAGTTGTTTTTCACGGCGATCATTGAGTCGTGATTGGAGGAAATGATTGAAGGGGTTCATGCGAAACTCACCCCCTCCCAACCTCCCCCTTGGCAAGGGGGAGGAGCAGATAATCGCAATAATATTGATCGCACATCTTTTTTCAAAAGATCGAGCAGCAAAACATCCAAACAGTTTAGTGAAATCAGTCCCTCCCCCTTGCCAAGGGGGAGGTTAGGAGGGGGTGAAAATAAATTCATTTTGCAGCGTTATAAAACAACGAATCCATTTGCACTTCGTGCAATTGATGCACAAGCATTTCTTCTTGCTCGGCTTCAGTTTCGTGTACTTCGTAAGCTTCAGGATTAATGCCCAAACGCTTAAATAATTGCATGTCTTTGCTGGTTTCAGGATTGGCAGTGGTCAATAATTTTTCGCCGTAAAAAATCGAATTGGCGCCCGCGAAAAATGCCAACGCTTGTGTTTGATCATTCATTTTTTCACGACCTGCCGACAAACGCACATGCGAAGCCGGCATTAAAATTCTGGCAACGGCAATAGTGCGAATAAAATCGAAAGGATCAAGGTCCGCTTCGTTTTCCAACGGTGTGCCTTCCACTTTCACCAACATATTGATGGGTACTGATTCGGGATGCTCAGGCATATTCGCTAATTGTTGCAACAAACCAGCGCGGTCAGTTTTTTCCTCACCCATTCCGACAATACCGCCACAACAAACTTTCATCCCCGCGTTACGCACATTTGCCAAAGTATCGAGACGATCCTGATATGTGCGCGTGGTAATAATTTCACCGTAGTATTCAGGCGAGGTATCGAGATTGTGGTTGTAATAATCCAACCCGGCATTCGCCAAATCTTTCGCTTGCTGTTCATCCAGCATACCCAGGGTCATACAGGTTTCCATGCCCAAAGATTTCACGCCCTGCACCATGCTGATCACATAAGGCATATCTTTGGCTTTCGGTGAGCGCCAGGCAGCGCCCATACAAAAACGGGTTGCGCCTGTGGCCTTGGCAGCTTTGGCTTCTTCGATGACTTTTTCAATCGCCATCAGTTTCTCGCGCTCGAGGCCGGTGTCGTAACGGGCAGATTGGGGACAATAGGCGCAATCTTCAGGGCAAGCACCGGTTTTGATGGAGCAGAGCGTGCTGACCTGTACTTCATTGGGGTTGAAATAACGTCGATGAACTGTTTGCGCCTGAAAGAGCAAGTCATTGAAGGGTAGGGATAATAAAGCGAGTATTTCATCGCGGCGCCAGTCGTGACGAATCACGTCGGGCGGATTGACTATGGCGTTCATGCAGGACTGCTCCAACAAAAGGACTAGCCGTCATATTAGCCAGCGGAACTTCGCTGTCAACCAATTATTTGCGAATTGGTTGACAGCCATGCACTCCATCACGCCTGCCCAAATTTTTCTCAAGCTGATAGCATGGCCAATTATTTTTTTCGGCTCAAAATTCCTATGCTGCCTTTTCATAAAATCGTTCAAGACGACTTCACTGCTGTTAATCAGGTGATTATTCAACAACTTCATTCCGATGTCGGCCTGGTCGAAAATATCGGGCATTATTTGGTTGAGGCTGGCGGCAAACGGCTTCGCCCTCTGCTGGTTCTGCTGACGGCCAATGCGTTGGGCTACAAAGGAAAGTCCCACATCGACCTGGCTGCCATCATAGAATTTATCCATACCGCTACGCTGCTGCATGATGATGTTGTGGATATGTCCCAATTGCGCCGTGGCCGCCCGACAGCCAATGCCCATTGGGGAAATGCGCCCAGTGTATTAGTGGGGGATTTTCTCTATTCGCGCGCGTTTCAAATGATGGTCAGCATCAGCAATATGGATGTCATGGCGATACTGAGTAATACCACCAATCAAATTGCCGAAGGAGAAGTTCAGCAGCTGGTCAATGCCAAAGACCCTTCGGTCACAGAAGCCAACTATTTTCGGGTGATCGACAAAAAAACCGCCGTGCTATTTGCTGCTGCATGTGAAGTTGCTGCCGTAATTGCGGGCGCATCCAGCGAACAGCGCAAAACATTACATCAGTATGGATTACATGTCGGGATTGCTTTCCAGCTGGTTGACGATGCACTGGACTACACCAGTGATGCCGCCACTCTGGGGAAAAATGTGGGGGACGATCTGGCCGAAGGCAAGCCAACCCTGCCTCTGATTCATGCCATGAAAAACGCCAGCAAAGATGATGCGGAATTAATTGCGGAAGCAATCCGCAAAGGCGATGCCAGCCAGTTACCGAGAATTTTGCAAATAGTTCAGGCAACAGGGGGCATGACCTACACTCTTGATTGCGCCAAACAGCAAGTCAATTTTGCACTGAATCAAATCTCCAAACTTGACGGCAACGCCTACACTCAAGCCATGAAGGAACTTGCTGAGTTTTCACTTGCCAGAAGCTACTGATTGCAATCGCACAACCAGTCAAACTGGACATAAAAACCAAAACCCTTAGAATGGCGGCCTTTTGTGCGTAATGCCTCAAGAAATTAACAACGGATAATAACATGACACCTTTTTCACCCAAGCCTTCTTACAGTTACGAAGACCTGCTTGAATGCGGCAGGGGCAATCTTTTTGGCCCCGGTAATGCGCAATTACCCATGCCTAATATGTTGATGCTTGATCGTATTGCACACATCAGCAGTAACGGTGGCGAATATGGTAAAGGCGAGATAGTGGCCGAGCTGGATATCAAGCCTGATTTATGGTTTTTTACATGTCACTTTCCCGGCGACCCTGTCATGCCAGGTTGCCTGGGGCTTGATGCCATGTGGCAGCTGGTCGGGTTCTATCTTGGCTGGCGAGGCAATCCCGGTCGTGGACGTGCACTGGGCTGCGGGGAAGTAAAATTTACCGGGCAAATACTGCCAACAGCCAAAAAGATCACCTATCACATCAATCTCAAGCGTGTTATCGAACGCAAATTGATTATGGGAATTGCCGATGGCCGCGTATCCTGCGATGGCAAAGACATCTATTTCGCTCACGATTTACGCGTGGGACTATTTCAAAACACTGATATTTTTTAATTCTAATTCGACAAGAATTGCATACAGTTTGTAAGTTAAACACGAGGTTGCCTATGAAACGCGTTGTTGTAACCGGAATGGGGATTGTGTCCTGTCTGGGCAATAATATTTCTGCTGTACTGGATTCGTTACGTGCCGGTCGCTCCGGAATCAAATTCCAGGAAAGCTATAAAGAGAAAGGCTTTCGCAGTTTGGTTGCAGGCTCTATTGATATTGATCTGGCAAGTTTGATTGATCGAAAAGTGTTGCGCTTTATGGGTCATGCTGCCGCCTACGCTTATCTTTCCATGCAACAAGCGATTGCTGATTCCGGCCTTTCCGACGATCAGGTTTCGAATGAACGTTCGGGCATTATTATGGGTTCAGGTGGTGCCTCTTCCATGAATCTGGTTGAGGCTGCCGATATCCTGCGCGAAAAAGGTTTGAAACGTGTTGGTCCTTATCGTGTCACCCAGACAATGGGCAGTACAACCTCCGCGTGTCTGGCGACACCATTTAAAATCAAAGGCGTTAACTATTCGATTTCATCTGCCTGTGCTACCAGCGCTCACTGCGTGGGTAATGCGATGGAACTGATACAACTTGGCAAACAAGATATTGTTTTCGCTGGCGGGGGCGAAGAAGAACATTGGACGCTCACCGCACTCTTTGATGCCATGGGCGCACTATCAACCAAATATAACGACACGCCTGACAAAGCCTCGCGCGCATACGATGCCAACCGCGATGGATTTGTGATTGCAGGCGGCGGCGGCTGCCTGGTGCTCGAAGAATATGAACACGCAAAAGCCCGCGGTGCAAAAATTTATGCCGAGTTAGTCGGTTATGGGGCAACATCCGATGGTTACGATATGGTTGCGCCATCAGGTGAAGGTGCTGTGCGCTGTATGAAACAAGCATTGGCAACTGTCACAGGCGATATTGATTACATCAACTCTCATGGCACATCAACTCCGGTGGGCGATCTTGCGGAACTCAAGGCCGTTAAAGAAACCTTTGGCGAAAAAATTCCAGCCATTAGCTCAACCAAATCCTTAACCGGACACAGTTTGGGTGCAACCGGCGTACAAGAAGCGATTTACAGTTTGTTGATGATGCAGCACGATTTTATCTGCGCATCAGCCAATATTGAAACTCTCGACCCTGAAGCGGAAGGTATGCCGATTGTGCTGAAGCGTCAGGATAATGTGAAACTCAACCGTGTTATGTCCAACAGTTTTGGTTTTGGTGGCACTAACGCAACATTGGTTTTCCAAAAAGTGTGATTTTTTTCCCGCGATATTGCATTACAAAAAAGCGAACCAAATGGTTCGCTTTTTTGTTGAACGAAAAAATACTACTCGCTAACAACTAACTCTATTTCAAACCTGTGCGATTCATCATACAACCTGTCAACCTGAACCCAGGTAGCTGCGGGAAAATGTTCTCCGTACCATTTTTTTCTGAAAGGAATTTGTCGCTTCAATGACTCAATATCCCGCACATAAATTGTCTCTTGAATAATTTTTTCGCGTGTGAGATGCATTTTTTGCAACACATCATCCAGCGCCTGATAACACATGGGCAAGGCTGCTTCATCCGTAGGCCCACCGCAAGTAACACCCGAAAAATAGAACACATTTCCGTGCTTCACGACTTGTGAATAGCCAATATCCACTTCCCATGGATGAATTTGATGGCGCACTATTTTTTCATCTGCAACACTTGCACAAGCCGATATCAAGCCTGCTGTAATAAACAGCAGAATGAATTTCAGAAATATTTTTGGTAAAAACCTGCATGTTGTTTTCGTATGGTTCATCTGGATACCTGTAAAAGTTGTACTCAACATTATTTTTTGTGCACTCATCTGCCAAATCGCAACAGTGCTGTAGATGATTTTCTAAATCACCTATTGGCATAAAAAATTAGCTCTTATAAATTTAATACAAAAACAAAACTTATGTGGTAACTTGTAACAAATTTATCCTACACTTGGAAAATGACGACACTTTTGATGACAGCAAAATTTTTGATGCCAACAAATCTTTCGCGACAGAAACAGCCGAAGTACATTTATGAGGGCTTTCTATGAAATGGTTAATACAAAGTATCAAATTACAACTTTCCGTTATTAGCACCCACTTCTACACGCGACATGAAGAAACCAATCTAAGGCTTGTTCATTTGTTTATTATTGGCAATATCCTGTTTGTATTGCTCCATCCTGAATCCGCTGTTTTCGGAATTTTGGGTGTACTGCTGGCGTGGAAATATTGTAAAGCCGGAAAATTTACTGAATTTTAATCAGCAAGTTAACTTCCATTGATACAAAGCCAGGCTCATAGCAACCGTTGCATTGAGCGACTCCACCCCCGGTTCCATCACTATAGCGATCGGCACTATAGGAATTTCAGAAGGAACTCCACGCCCTTCTTCGCCCACCAACAACCGAAAACTTTTTGGCCAGGAAAAAGTTTGGATATTTTCGCCACCAGCATCCAACGCGATACAAGAAGATTTTATATCCCGGATAGAAGGTGCCAAATAAAACTCAGCCAGAAAACAAGCCCCGCTACTGGCTTTAATCGCTTTAGGCAGGAATGGATGTGCCGCTTCTTTTGTTAACCAGATTTTTTTTATGCCGAAAGCAATTGCCGAGCGAATCATTGCACCCAAATTACCGGGATCACTCAAAGGCAAAATCAATTCTGCAGATGTTGGCAATACATCCAGGTCACCTTGCTGAAATGACGGCAACTTCATAATCAACAGATTATGATAAGTCCCCAACACATCCAACTCTTTAAACAAGCTATTAGGCAAATGAATGATGTTATCGCTGGATAAATTCGTCATTGATTGGCAACCGTCCGTCACAATTTCCCAATCAATCAATTCATGTCTTTGCTGAATGGATTCTTCAACCAACTTTCTGCCCGACAAAATAAACAGCTGCTCTTGTCGAATCCCTTTTGCAGACAACAGGGATTTAAACAATTTGTAGCGAGCATTCTGTGCACTTTCAATAATTTTCATTTTTGATTCTGTTGTTATTCAGTAGAATTTTTCTTGTCATTAATATAATTCCCATAGCCTGGCATTTTGTTGACAAACAAATGCTGAAACTTTTCAGGAAATTGTCGATGGAAATCACTGTATTGACCCGTTGAAATGGTTAATTGTTTCATATCAGCCATTGAATCAGGCAGTGATTTTATCTGCGCACCCGATAAATCCAAACCAATTAAATGTTTGAGTTGGGCAATTTCAGGTGGAATTTCAGTAAATGGATTATGCCCGAGATCCAACTTGCGCAACTCTGGCAATTCCAAAACCTCAGCAGGAAACTGTTTTAGTTCGGTAAAACTCAAATCGAGATGACGCAAATTTTTTAGCTGACTAAAACTGGCAGGTAACTTGCCAATCTTATTCATGGATAAATTCAACATTTCCAGTTTTGAAAGTTTGCTGATACTCTCGGGAAGCTGCGTCAGCCCACCTTTTATTTTTAAATACTGCAGATTTTTTAATAATTCAATTTCAGGGATCCATTGGTTAATTTCATAATCATCAAAAATTAACGTATGGGCAGTATCAGAGCGTATCAATGCTTTTTGTAAATTAATTGGCAGTTGGTTAAATCGTTTTTCAGAGATGCCTTCGGGTAAATCACTGACAACCGAAAAATTCTCGCCCTGCCTTTCCGTTAGCGTATAAATACCCAAGCCTTCGCGTAATTGGCCGAAACTACCTGAGTTTTGTGTTACCTCTAAAAATTCAAGTGGGTTTTCTGCTGATGCATTAATCAACTTGAATTTACGCACACCCAAATTATAAATGGGCCAAATCGATAACTTGTGAACATCTGGAATTTTGAATTTTATTTTGCACCCTTTTAGTCTTGCACTGACGTGAACAACACCAACACTATCGAATAAAGATTCAGAATGAGTCTTTTCGAATTTAACGACCTTAATATCACCAGCACCGGGATAGTTCCGAAATATATGGGGGTCTTCAATATCCGACTCCAGTGGAATCAACTGCATAAGTGCCGGTGATTGTGGATAGTCTTGTGGTTTATCGTAATAATCAAAACTCACCCGATAAATTTGATCCCAAATTCCAGTCTTAAGATTCACATCATTATGGTCGCTTGACATATAATCTTGATTGAGTCCAGACAAGAGCATTATCCATTCACCCTTAATCTTGAAGACAACACCTGACTCATACAGATCATCACCTGACATACGTAGATTGACATACTCTATGTAATCCGCCTGCGCATACCATTCACGAAAGGCTTTTATAAAATCGGATTGAGATAGATCCAAATTCCGGTTGATTATTTGCGCGTAACTTTTTGGTTCTGCCGAACCTGAGGCCAGCCAATCCACGTAAAAATCCGGCGCGAAAAAAATTCCGCTAACACGCGAGAAATTAACATTCGTATCAAAACTGGCTTCCATTTTGCCTTGGTGATTGATCAACAGGTAGCGGTGAACCGGATGTTTTCGATCAGACCAGCCGCTTTCCATATCCATTTCATTTTCAAATTCAATATAGGTCTTAATCAAATATTGATTGCGCTCTGGCCAATAAAAATAATTAGGCCTATAAATATTTCCCTGTATCAGAGGCGTTAATTCATAAACAGATTTTCGTGTTGGATACACACTGGCGTCTTCACTGTAAATTTTTCGAAATAAAAATTTATGGCCAGATGAAAAACTGAAGGCGTTGGTGACAAACCAATAAAAAACCACAACCAGCAATAAGCAAGCACCGATAAGATAATAATTCATGGGTTTCATCAACTTCCTGATTGATTGCGTTGCGCCAGCCATTCTTTGATTAACAACAGTAAATTAGGTCGCCAACTTCGCGCCTGAATACCAAAACCATCGCGTAAACGCCTGCATCCCAAAATAGCGCTGGTATGTTCCTCTTCATCAGAGTCAATCAATTGCAAACTGGGTTCGGCGGTTAGCAATTGATATTGAATTAAATACTGCAGCACTTGTTCGGCAAATTCCTCTTCGCTGCAATGATCACTGGAGCAATAATGCATAACACCCCAATTATCTGCATTGCATAATATTTGTTTCACAATTGCCGCTATTACTCTGGCGAAATCTTCTATTGATGTTGGCGCCCCGCGCAATCCCGGGTGTACTTCAACCTGGGCTCCATCCAAAAAAGCAGACAACAATCGGGTCAATGGATTATTTCCACGTGATGCTATCAACCAGCTGCTACGCAAAATCATGTGCTTTTTTATTTGCGAAATCACCAGCTCTTCAGCTTCCAGCCAGGGATTGGCAACTGACTCATGATGCACAGGCTGATCTTTTTCATTGTGCACATTTTTTTTATCTGCCCCAAAAACCTGATAGCTCGACAAATGAATTAACGGGATATTATTGACTGAACAAAATTGCGCAATCTGTCGAGTATCGGATAGCGCTGAATCAACATCGTCATTCAACATGGCGATATTTAACGCGCAAACTATATCCTCTTTATCTTGATCATCAGCCCACAGCTGTAATCCAACACTGGATGACAAAAACTCTGTCAGCAAACTCAACAGGGATTGTCCCAGAGGCGACCTTGCCTGTGTTATTAACAACTTTGATGGCATAAACAAATTCCTGACATTTTTTAAATTCCGGCGTTAACAGTTTTGTAATAGCGCTTATACTGCCCGTCTTTTTCTTGCGATGAAATACTTGT
>CAMLRJ010000012.1 GCA_946482345.1 uncultured Cellvibrio sp. | reverse complement strand
CCATCATTCCAATTGGCGATGATTAAATTGTTGGCCTAGAATTCTGCTTTTATGGTAAAAAGTGAGCCGGATAAAACCTTCTGCAATAGACGGGTTTTTCTGAAAATAAACCAAAACTTTCAAGGAAACACTATGCGTGCCATGCACCTCATCAAATGGTTGTTGTTTTTTACGCTTATCAGTTTGACTGCTTGTGACAAGAAATCGGAATCTCCCCCTGCTGCTACACCCACGAATGATACTGCTGCTGCCGTAGTGGAAGCTAATTGGGCGGAGCATTTGGTTGATTATCCGCGTCGTTGGGTGGCGACTGACGCACCTATTTATATTCGATTTTCCCATCCGGTTGTCAGTGCTGAAAATGTCGATAAGGCGGCGGATGATGATCTGGTTGAGTTGGATATAGACACGCCAATCAATCTGGTATTTACGGCTGAAGATGAGTTGCGTATTACACCGGCAGAGCGTTTTCCGAATGGCAAAAAATTTCGCTTGACCTTAACGGCAGATGGTTTGGCGGGTGTTGATCAATCGCTGGATGATTTTGTATTGGAATTGGAAACGGTTAAACAGGAATTTGATTTGCAAGTAAACAGTTTAATTCCTGTGCCGGATTCTGAAGGGAAAATGCAATTAACCGGTACGATTACCACCGCCGATACGACTGATCTTGATCGGGTCAAAAAAATTCTCACGGTTGAAGTCAACAAAAAAAATCAGGATATAGAGTGGACGGAAGAAATTGATCATAAAACATTTCGATTCACCATTAATAACATTGCAAGAACAGAAAGCGATAGCAAACTTGAGCTGATGTGGAATGGCGCTTCACTCGGTAGTGATAAAAAAGGCGCGCGTGAAATTGAGGTGCCAAAATTAAATCAATTTAAAGTAACGGGTGTGCAGGTTGTGCATCACCCTGACACGCATGTTGAAATTCGGTTTTCTGATGAACTGGATGAAAATCAAAATTTATCCGGACTGGTTAAAGTCAACGGAAGTGATGTGGAAATGACGCGCGATGGCAGTGTGTTGCGTTACTTTCCGAAAAAGGTAGCTGATGGGCAACACAGTTTTGTGATTTCAAAATCAATTATCAATAATAAATCACAAACCTTGGACAAAGAATATTCTGAAGTATTGGTATTGAGCTTAACCAAGCCCTCTGTAAAATTTATTGGTGCAACCAGTATTTTACCCAACGCCAAACAATTATCGGTTCCATTTGAAGCGGCTGGTGTTGATTCGGTTCAGGTGATTGCATTTAAAGTATTTGAAAATAATATCGGGCAATATTTACAAGACAATACTATTTCCAATGTTGGCTATTCGGCGCCCACACAAACAGGCCGGTATCTCTGGCGAAAAACATTTAAATTGCCTGAGGTTCCGCGTGATGGATCCCAACGATTTAATCTCGATTTAACGCAATTGATGCAAGAGCATCCTGCAGGATTATTGCGTTTGGAATTACAAATTGATCGCAGTAACTCTGTATACAATTGCGAAGGTGAACGGCCAACAGAACCGGTTGTGCCTATGCCAAAAAATGCGGAGGGAGGCAGTTATTACGAAGAGCAGGACAGTGAGCCTGAATGGTACCGTCAATATTATGAATCAAGTGGCCATTATGATTGGGATGATAGATGGAACCCTTGTCATGACGCTTATTTTTCTTATGGCAATAATGAAACCAGCGCAAAACGTAATTTTCTGGCGTCCAATATTGGTTTGATTGCAAAACTGGGCGGAGACCAGATATTGCAGGTTATCACTACGGAAATTGATACCGCCAAACCTATGGCGAATACCGGGATCGACGTATTTAATTATCAAAATCAATTAATCGGCAAAGGCTCAACGGATAGCCAGGGCATTGTCAGTATCAAAACAGACGGAACGCCTTTTTATATTGAAGCTACCAATAAAGAACAACGCGGTTACTTACGCGTTCGAAAAACTGACGCATTACCGACCAATCAATTTGATGTGGGTGGCGAGCAAATTTCCAATGGTCTAAAAGGATTTATTTACGGCGAGCGCGATGTCTGGCGTCCCGGCGATGATATTTTTCTAAGTTTTATTCTGGAAGACAAACAAGGAATTTTGCCAGCCAATCATCCTGTTAAATTGGATTTATTTGATCCATCCGGTAAAAAAGTGGTGAGTGAAACCAGCAATAGAGCTGTTGGTGATATTTATACATTTGCTATCAAAACAGAAGAAACGGCGCCGACAGGAAATTATCGTGCGGTAGTACATCTGGGTAACCATTATTTCGACAAAATGTTGAAAATAGAAATGGTGGTGCCCAATCGTTTGAAAGTCGATGTCACACCCGAATCAACACCCTTGCTTTCATCGGCTATGCCAATCAATGTCAATTTATTTGCCCAGTGGTTACACGGCGGCACAGCTAAAAAATTAAAAGCGGATAGTGAAGTCAAATTATTTGCGAAAAAAACCAGCTTTGATGGCTACGGTCAATTTGATTTTGATGATGATGTGCGTAAAGTTGCCACCAGTTCTATTAAAGTTTTTGACGAGAATCTGGATGAAAAAGGCAATGCCAATTTCAAGTTGTCGCTGGCATTGGATTCTGTTCCACCCGGAAAAGTGACCGCGAATTTTATTACCCGTGTTTTCGAAGAAAGTGGCAATTTCAGTACAGTGATGCGCCCTTTCGATTATCTGCAATTTGATACCTGGTTTGGTTTGAATGTTCCCAAAGGCGATGGCTACATGGGCGCATTAAGCCGCGATGTTGATCATGAATTATTGATTCAGGTGTTAAACAGTGAAGGCAAACCTGAAACCAATCGCGCTGCAACTATCAGTGTTTATGAATTGGGTTGGCGTTGGTGGTGGGATGAAGAAGAGGAAAATCTGGCGGATTATTTTTCTGAAAGATCACATGCACCGATTACTGAAGAAAATCTCACCAGCGATGAAAATGGTCAGGTGAAATGGAAACTGGATCACAACCGATATGATTGGGGTCGTCATCTAATTCGTGTTTGTGATGGCAATGATGCTGAAACCGGTCACTGTACCAGTCAGGAAGTTTATTTGGGGTGGAGTTGGGATGATGCAGGCAGTAATAATTCTGCAACCCAAATGATGTTATCCAGCGACAAAGAAAAATATGCAGTGGGTGAAACGGCGAAAGTGCGATTGCCGAAAGCCACGCAAGGTCGTGTATTAATGAGTCTTGAAACCGGAAGCAAAATAATCAAAACCGGTTGGCTGGATGTCAGTGCAGATCAACGTGATCTGGAAATTCCAATTACTGATGAAATGGCACCCAATGTTTATGTAAGTTTGATGTTGCTGTTGCCTCATCAGGAACGAAAAGCCGATGCACCTATACGCATTTATGGTGTGATCCCGTTAATTGTTGAAGATCCAAAAACAAAATTGAATCCGCAATTGGATGTTGCTGAAAAAGTGCGTCCTGAATCAGAGTTTGTTGTTAAGGTCAGTGAAAAAGATCAGCGTGCCATGACTTACACTTTGGCGGTGGTTGATGAAGGTTTATTGGGGCTGACAGATTTCCACGTTCCCGATGCGCATCAATATTTTTTCAAGCGCGAAGCTCTGGGGGTTCGCACCTGGGATTTGTTTGATTTGGTTGTAGGTGCCTACGGTGCATCACTTGAGCGTGTGTTATCCATTGGTGGTTCTGATGCTGCTGTTGATGCGGATCGCAAACGTCGCGAACGTCGATTCCCGCCGATTGTAAAATTTGTGGGCGCTTTCCAATTAAAAGCCGGTGAAACCCGTGAACACAAAATTAAATTGCCGCCTTACATGGGCGCTGTACGAGTGATGTTAGTTGCTGCGGACACTGCAACTAAAACCCCGGCTTATGGAAAAGTAGAAACTACGGTGAAAGTCACACAACCTGTTGTCGCTTATGCAACCTTGCCACGTGTGTTGGGGCCAGGTGAAGAAGTGAATTTACCGGTGAATGTGTTTGTCAGTGAAGCTGATATCAAAGCGGTTGATGTATCAGTTGAAGCTAATGAAATTTTTACGATTGTTGAAGGCAAAACGCAATTAAGTTTTACCGAACCCGGTGATGCAATTGCGATTTTGAAATTGAAGGTGAATGATCGTATCGGTAAAGGCCATGTCAAAGTCGTTGCCAGTGCAGGTGAGGAATCTGCAACACAGGAAATCTATATTGATTCACGCACGCCGAATTTACCGGCAGTGGTGAGTGAAAGTAAATTACTGGCACCCGGTGAAACTTGGGAATCGCCTTTGGCCGCGAACGGAATGTTTGGCACCAATCAAGCCAGTGTTGAAGTCAGTAGTTTGCCACCCTTGAATCTGGATAAGCGTTTGCAATATTTGATTGCTTATCCACATGGTTGTATCGAGCAAACAACATCATCGGTATTCCCGCAATTGCGTTTGAATAAATTGATGGATCTGGATAAAAAACAAAAACAGGATATTGATAAAAATATCAAAGCCGGCATTCGTCGTTTAAGCGGCTTCCAAACGGCCACCGGTGGTTTTAGTTATTGGCCGGGTGAATCCTATGTCAATGATTGGGGCTCAACTTATGCGGGGCATTTCTTGCTGGAAGCAAAACGTGCAGGTTATGCAGTGCCGGATACCTTGTTGATGAATTGGATTAATTATCAACGCAGTGCCGCGCGCATTAGTGACGGTCGCGATTATTATTACTACGAATCGGTGCAAGCTTATCGTCTCTATACATTGGCGTTGGCGAACAGTGCAGAAATGTCAGCGATGAATCGTTTGCGTGAAGAATTAAATAATGATGACAAACGTTTTGAAGATTATCGCGCAACATCACGCTGGTTATTGGCACTGGCTTATCAACAAGTTGGATTAAAAGATGTCGCCGCCGAGTTGATGACAAAAGCAGGCGTCAACGTTCCTGCTTATGACGATTGGGGTTACACCTACGGTTCTGATTTGCGTGACCGCGCAATTTTGTTAAGCGCAATGATGCAAACACAAGCCGCTTCTGAAGCTACCTGGCAAATGGCTGAACAGGTTGCCAAAGGTTTATCCAGCGAATATTGGTACTCCACACAATCATTGGCTTGGGCATTAATGGCAATCAGTGATTTTGCTGAACAAAATGCGGATAGTAAAAATCCAATGCGTATCGCCATTAAAGAAGAAGGTGAAACCGCCTGGAAAGATTTATCCACCAGCAGCACCATGTTAAAACAAACCATCAATACACCGAAAATCAGTGTAAGAAATGATTCAGATAAAAATCTGCGTGTGTTAGTGAGTAATCGCGGTATTCCAGCGAATATGTATGAACAACCCAAAGCAGAAGGTTTGAATATCAAAGTGTCATTTATGTCGATGGATAATAAACCGCTCGATATCAGCAAGCTGCAACAAGGCACAGATTTTATTGCTGAAGTTACAGTGAGTGCAGATTTCCAATATTTGCGACGTGAAAAACTCGAAGACCTTTCATTGACCGCAGTCGTACCCAGTGGCTGGCAAATCCGCAACGAACGCCTCGAAGGTTCGCAATTACCGAAAGGTATTGATTACATGGATATTCGCGATGATCGCGTCATGGCCTATTTCAGTTTGTGGCGAGATTATTATTGGTATTACCGCTATTCCGACCGCAACCAAACCAGCGTTACAGTGCGCTTGATTTTAAACGCGAGCTACGCCGGTAAATTCTATTTACCCGGTTGGCAAACCAGCGCTATGTACAATGAAACCTTACAGGCAGGGTCATCCGGGACTTGGGTTGAGGTTGTGGCTAAATAAAGAATAAGGGCAGCGAAAGCTGCCCCTTTATTTTTGGGAATCTATTTAATTTATAATCGAGTTAATAATATGAACAATAAGTTAGGTTTGTTATCGACATTTTTTATTTTGTTGTGCGCTCAGAAAATAGCAATTGCTGAAGAAGTTAGTCATGAAAAAAGAAAATTATTTTTAACTATATATAACGAAAATCTGGCTCTTATTGAAGATCGACGTGATATTCAGTTGAAAGAAGGGTTTAATCATATCGAATTTAGAGATGTATCTACTAAAATTCGCCCGGAAACAGTTTCGTTAAGCGCAAAAGGTATCACTATTCTTGAGCAAAACTTTGATTTTGATTTGCTTACCCCAGACAAATTAATGGAAAAATCTGTAAATCAACAAGTCAAAATTGTGCGAACCAATCCCGGAAACGGAAATCAAGTTACCGAGACAGCAAAAGTGTTATCTGTTAATCAAGGCGTTGTTATGGATGTAAATGGTCAGATAGAAGTTCTTCGCGCTGACAGTGTTCCAACTAGAGTTATTTTCGACAAAATACCTGAAAATCTTCGGGCGCGACCGACTTTATCGATTAATGTTAAAAGCGATAGTTCGGGTTTTCAACCATTGACTTTGCGATATCTATCGACGGGTCTTTCGTGGAAGGCTGATTATGTTGCGCTGTTTAATGAAAAAGAAAATTTTCTTGATCTGCAAGGTTGGATTACTTTGACCAATCAGTCGGGTGTGAATTTTGATAATGCTAACGCACAGTTAGTAGCTGGTAATGTTCATCTGTCAAACAATCGATATGAATACGAAAATTATCAACGTGTTCGTTATCAAGGAAAAACCAACTACAGTTCTGAAGTAACAAATAAAACGGCTTTTGCTGACTATTATATATACCCTCTTGCTAGTGCTACAACGATTGCGAATAACCAAACAAAACAAGTTGGTTTTATAGAAGCAGAAAAAGTTAATGCTAAAAAAGTTTATCAATACTATTCGGACCTTTCTATAACATCTGAGCCTAAGCATGTAAAAGTGGGTATTAGATTTAATAATTCAAAGTCTATGGGGCTTGGGGAACCATTACCATCCGGTATTATGAGGGTATATATGCGAGATGGTTCGGGGAAGCCAACGTTTACAGGTGAGAGTGCTATTGGTCATTCGCCACAAGGTTCGGAACTTTTAATTAAAATTGGAGAAGCTTTTGATGTGACCGTGCAAAAAATAATTATGGACGATAAAAAAATTAGCGCAAATGAACGCCATTACACTATGGAATATCTAATTCGAAATGCTCGCAACAACCCAATTGAAGTAGAGATCTATCACAATGAACATAGACGTATTGCTAATATTGAAAAAGAGAATTTAAAAGGAGAGATGCTGGATGCAACAACTGCCAAATGGATTGTTCCAGTGAAAGCAAATGCAGAGTATTCATTACAATTTACCGTTGTTGCCCGTGAAAAATAGAATGAAAATTATAGTCTGCACGATTTTGTTGCTGGTTTCTGGTTATTCCTTTGCGGACTTCGAATCTCCTCGAGCTGAAGCAATAAAACTCACAGTGTATCGGGATGATACTCTTGATGAGTATTATGAATTTGATAGTAACGGTGCTTCAGATGCCGGTTTAGTCATGATTACTGAAACGCGGTCTGTTGAATTGGAAGCTGGATCCAACACGATAGTTTTTTATGGTGTTGCAGATGGAATTATTCCGCAAACGGCGAAACTAGAGGATGTTAATGGGGCGATAATCGAAAGTAATTTTGATTATAATTTGATGACGCCAGATGAATTATTTGTAAAATCTATCAATAAACCGGTGAAAATACAGCGCGCTATCCAAGCCACTGGTGAGATGATAGAAAAGACTGCTGTCATTCGCTCCAGCGAAAATGGAATTGTACTGGAAATTGACGGCAAGTTTGAATCACTTAATTGCAGTGGAGAAATAGAAAAAATTGTTTTCCCTTCTATTCCGCCAGAGCTTGTAAAAGAACCTACTCTATCCGTAATAATTAATGCGAGAAGTAAAGGCTCTTATCCGGTTAAGTTAAGTTATCTTGCTGTTGGAATTCAATGGAAGGCAAATTATGTTGCAACAGTCAATTCAAAAAATAACACTATGGATTTGATGGCTTGGGTAACCTTGGTTAATGCAAGGTCATCTAATTTTGCTAATGTTCCTATACAAGTAATTGCAGGGAAAGTCGAGATAAATTCATCAATAACTTCTCCGCCAAATTTGCGCAAACCAAAAATAATAACCAAGTGTTGGCCTGACTTATATGAAGACAAGGCACTCACTATAGACAGTGATGAATATGTTGAAGAAGTTATTGTAACGGGGTTTCGTGCCTCTGTTGTAAAAGCAGAAGAATTTGCTGATTATAAACTTTACTCATTCCCACAAAAAACAACGCTTTCAGCTTATCAAAACAAGCAGGTAATGTTACTTTCTCAAAAAAATATACCATTTAAATCAAGATACCAATATACATTCTCAATTGACGATATTATCTCCGATTACAAACATCGCCATAGCGACGACGATGTAGATGATAATAAATATCCAACACTTCAGCTGACCACCAAAAACATATTAAAAAATAATTTAGGAACTTCTTTGCCTGAGGGCGAAGTTGCCATACAAGAGCTTCATGGTGATAGTGCAGTGTTAATTGGGGAAGATAAAATTAGGGATATTCCTGTAGGATTGATGCTTAATCTGGAGTTGGAAGAAACGCCGGATATTCTGGTTAATATTAATGTTTTGGAATATGAAGATAAAAAAGACATTATCCAGTTATCTTTAGAGTTCGAAATTGATAATCGCAAATCAAAAAAAATAGATTTCCAACTTCAACAACATATACCGGAAGGATATAGCCTATTGAAGGTCATAGATGAATCTGTCAAGCGTAAGCTGGAATATGGAAGGCTGACCTGGAGCTCAAGTATTAACGCTCGGACGACTAAGAAAATAAAAATGAAATTAAAGCTTCAGGAATTGGATTAGGAGATGAAGAAACATTCTTTGTATAAATTCCTGCATGTTAGACAGTATGAAATGGCGGGTTCTATAGCGGCGTTTGTTGACGAATATATTCGACAAATTTTTCAATATGGCTATTTGAATGCGCCGTATGAGGTGGATGCAAGGGCTTATGAAATACCGACTAATTTTTAACTTTTGATGGTGAAGGATTTATTAGCTTTGCTCTAATCGAACATGACCACCGTGCGTGTTGTCTCGGCACTAATCTTAATAACCCATAATTTAGAAAGCAGTATGTTGTGGTTAAGGGTAAGACAAGTTAATTCCTACAATTTCTAACAATTTTAAATCCCTTCCCCGATTAGCATGGCTCCTCCCATAAGGAGGATGCCATCATCAACCTGCGTGACTTTAATCAGAGTTTATTAGGTTTTGCGGCTGCGAAAAGTCTTGATGAGATAACGCAGGGCTGTCGCTTTTATTCGCAGCAAATGGGCTTTGATGCATTTATTTATGCCTTGCGGATTCCGTCGCAATTTTCGGAATCGCGCGTAGTGGTAATAAATGGTTATCCCGATGCATGGTTGGAACGTTATTGGGAACAGGATTATGCATTGGCGGATCCAGTTGTTGGTTTTTGTAGTCAACATACTCTGCCGGTTTTATGGCATGAATTACAGATGCAGAAAAAATCGCCCAGTGCAAAGGTAATGTTGGAAGCGGCGAATTTTGGTTTAAAAAGCGGCGTGAGTATGCCTGTACATAGCCCGCAGGGTGAAATGGGTATACTGAGTTTTACGCTGAATAATGCCAATCAAAAATCCAATTGTGAAATTACACGAGAAGCATTGCCTTATGTGCAATTGCTGGCGAGTCATGTGCATGAAGCCGTCAGACGCGTGCTGGCTTTGGTTAATCCCGATGGTCGTGAGCCTTTAACAATTCGTGAGCAAGAATGTTTGCGTTGGGCTGCTGATGGCAAAACTTCATGGGAGATTTCGCAATTACTTGGCATATCCGAACGTACCGTTAATTTTCATTTAAATAATTCGATGATCAAAATGGATGTCTGCAATCGTCAACATGCGATTGCTCGCGCCATTTTACAAGGCCTAATTAATCCGCATCCCTTTTAAAACACTGTTAGATCTGACAGCTATCGCTGGTTTTGTATTTTCGATTTACTAATAGAGAAGAATCAGATAACTCAAACCAAAAATTATGGAGTTGTAAAATGAAGTTGAAATTTATTTGGATGTTGCCGCTAATCAGTCTGTGTTTAACCGCTTGTGGTGGCGGAGGTGGTGGTGGATCTACGCCACCCAATTCATCGAGCAGGCTCTCTTCATCGAGTGTGCAAAACAGTTTGTCATCAGCCAATTCTGTTTCTTCAGTGTCATCAAATCTGACATCCAGTATTTCCAGTTCATCGATGCTGTCTAGCGCTTCAAGTTCGTCAAGAATTTCTTCCAGCTCACAAAGTTCCAGTGTGCAAAATTTAAGTAGTTCTGTGCAATCGTCTGTTGCAAGTTCTTCATCGTCGGCGGGCTGGAAAGATTTGAATGTTATTTCCGGTGCAGGTGCTGGTGGTGCGCAAGCAGTGTTGGATGCTGAAGGTAATGCAGTGGTTGTGTGGCGACAAATTGATGAAAATCTTGCGTCAAGAAGTTTGTGGTTTCGTTATTACAATGGAACTGCATGGAGTGATGCGCAGTTAATTGAACAGGCAGCAGGTGAAGTTGATACTTATTTGTTGGTGAATAATCAACAAACGGGTAATGCCATGTTGATGTGGAAACAATTTACTTCGACACAATATGATTTTTGGGTGAGTCGATTCAATTCTGAAACCGGTTGGTCCACACCGGTGAATATCGAAACTGCTAATGGTTCGCTGGGTGAATTTGATTTGGCGATGGATTCACAAAATAATGCGGTTGCGGTTTGGGCGCAAATTGAAGTGGCGGGTCGCTTTAGTATTTACGCTAATCGTTATTCGGTTTCATCCGGTTGGGGTACTGCGGGATTAATTGAAAATGTGGGTGAAGTTGGTCGTCAGGACGGCAGCCCGCGTGTGGTGTCATTGTCAGGTGGTGATGCGGAAGTGGTATGGATGAAAACCGGAACCAATCCGCGCGGAATTTGGCGCAACAAATTATCCGCATCAACGGGTTGGGGAACAGCATCGGAATTAGTGACAGATAACAGCACGGCGTTTACGTTTGATTTTCCGCGATTGGCGTCATCAGGTAATGGTGTTGCTTATTTATTTTGGGGTCAGGCAGATTTTGCAAATAGCAAATGGACCAGCGGTTTGTTAATGAAAACTTATGCAGGTGGTTGGGGCCAAGCTAATACACAAGTTGAACCCAAAGTAGAGGCTGATTCGATTTTTAAACCTTACGTAAAATTATCCGCAACCAATAAAGGTTTGGTGGTGCGCGGTGGTGAGGGGCAATCAATTCTGGCGAATCCGATCAGTAATGGTGAGTTGGGTAATGTGTTGCGAATCAAACCAGTCGATAATCTGGATGTTTATTCCGAACCGGTTGTTGCTGTAGATGCGGCAGGTAATGGTTTTGTCACCTGGACACAAAAGGCAGCGGATCTGGTGCAGCGTCACATGTATGTGGTTCCCTATTCAGCAACCACTGGATGGAAACCGGCGATAATTACCGGCGCGAGTAATTCACCGGTTTATGATTCGTTTGTGGCCATGAATGAACAAGGCAAGGCGATCTTGCTCTGGACTGATTGGACAGATAATCAGGGCACACGAATTTTTGCGCGTTATTACACCTACTGATAAAAATATTTTTTTGACTCCTCCACTTCAACAAAGTGGAGGAAAATTTTTTAACGCTGATTCATCAACATCAAAAAATCTTTCGGTGCAGGAGTTTCAAAAACCAATTCTTTTCCGCTATTGGGTTTGATAATTTTCAATCGCAATGCATGTAAACCCATGCGTCCACCGGCAGTTCCATAACGTGGATCGCCAATGATGGGATAACCCAGCCAGGCCATGTGCGCGCGAATTTGATGCTGTCTCCCAGTTTCCAATTGCACCTTCAATAAACTGCGGTTGTTGAAGGTGCGTTCTGTTTGGTAATGCGTAATGGCAGGTTTGGCATCGGGATGAGCGCCAACGTGCATGCGATATTCAACTTCATCGAGCCGCAAAGGTTGATTGATTGTTCCCTGTGGCGGGTTTGGCTGGCCCACTACAATTGCCAGATAATTTTTTTCCGCTTGCTCCCATTTATCCATCACGGCTTCACGCATTTCTTTCGAAGTTGCAAACAATAAAACACCGGAAGTGTCGCGATCAATACGATTTACCGGCCATAATTTTATTTGCAACGAAGGGCGTGATAATTGTTTGCGCAATATTGCCAGAGCATGTTGTTGGGTTTCTTTTGTAGTGCCAACAGACAATAATCCTGCAGGTTTGTTGATAGCAATTAAATCGCGATCTGAATATAAAATTTCCAATCGCGATGGTGTTGCATTGGCAGCCTTTACTGATGTGCCTATTTCGACTAAATCACCAGCAGACAAAGCGTAATTATGTCGGGTAATCGAAATACCATTGACACTGACGCAACCGGTTTGCAGTCTTTCTTTAATTTTACTGCGTGCCCAATTGTGCAGTTTGGCGTTGAGAAAGATCAGCAGTGTTTCGGGTTTCTCAACAATTAACTTATCCGACATATATTTTGTTCAACTACTCATGATTTTAAAATGGATTTACAAGCATCAAATTATTTTTAACTCTACCAGTGCCGCCAATTCAAATAAATGAATCCGGGTTTTGGGCTTTTTCATAAAGCACTGTATGGGTTTGCTGGCGTTAGGATCAAACTCCCACTTATCGCACAGGTGGTTTTGAAAATAAGCTTCTTTGCCTTTGCCGATTTTATCGTACCAGGTGATGTACATTATGCCATCTTTCATCAGAATGCCGGTAACCGGCACATTGCCATCCGAATTCACCCAATACCAGACGTAAAAATTTTCGAGTGTGGTGAGTTTTTCAAAAACGCATTGTTTGATTTCAGTAGGATCTCCCTTGAATTGTACTTCACCACAATTTTTTGATTTATCGACTATATATTCTTCTGCATAATGATTTGCAGTTTTACCATTAATTGTCGCGCAGGCAGTGCATAAAATGCAGAGCAATAAACCGGCTAATCGAATCATTTGTTTGTCTCCAGCCATAAACCTTAAAGTGTGATATACAACGGAAGTCTAGATCACCAGGCCGCAATCCAGCGGCAAAATGGTTCGGGCACTCAATGGTTTTTATAGAAATGTGCACTGGGTATACTTCTGCGGATATTGTGGAATCACTGGCTGTAGCAGGGCTGGTAAGTAAATATCAGGATTGGCACTCTTTTACTCCACTATTTGATTCGCCGGGTTTAGAATGCGCGCTGTTTTTTTAATCATAAATTTAGAGTGTTTCGATGCATTATCTTTCACCTGAGTTTGCGCTGTTGTTTTTGGCGTTTATATGGATCTACTGGCGAGCGGGTTGGCTCTATGGCCCGGCCGCGCAAAATCGATGGCTGTTGATTGCGAGCTATTTGTTTTACATCAGTTTTGATTGGCGGTTTGCTGCGCTGCTGCTGGTTTTTTCTTTGGTCATATTGGGGTTGGCGCGACTGGTGCCCGATGGCTACGGAGGTCAAAGGCGCTGGCCGGTGGTGATAGGTGTATTGCTGGCGCTGGTCAATCTTGGTGTGTTCAAGTATTACAATTTCTTTCGTGAAGAAGCGCTGGAATGGCTGCTGCCCTTTTTCAACAATGCCAGTTTGCCCGTGTTGGATTTATTGTTGCCGGTGGGCATTTCGTTTTATACCTTTCAGGGACTGGCTTATTTAATCAGTGTCGGACGTGGTGAAACTGTGCCGGCAAAACTGGAGCATGGATTACTTTTTCTTTCTTTTTTTCCTACTTTGTTGGCAGGCCCTATTTGTCGGCCCAATGAATTGCTGCCGCAAATCCAGATGCAATACAACCGTAGTATCAGCACACCGGATTTGGCGTTTTTATTAATTTTGTCGGCACTGATTAAAAAAATCTGGTTGTCGGCATGGTTGGCAGAAGCCTGGGTGAATCCGGTATTTGCCAATCCCGATGGGTATCACGCGATTGAATTGATTTGTGCAGTCATGGCTTATGCATGGCAATTATTTTTTGATTTTTCCGGTTACACCGATTTGGTTACCGCACTGGCAATATTTTTAGGTTTTCAATTGCCGCGCAATTTCAATCAACCTTATTTGGCTAAATCAATCAGTGAGTTTTGGCAGCGCTGGCATATTTCCCTGTCGCGTTGGATTCGCGATTTTGTGTACATTCCTCTTGGCGGCAATCGCGGCTCCTGGGGGCGCACACAAATCAATGCGTTAATCGCTATGACGCTTTCCGGATTTTGGCATGGTGCCAGCGTGACATTTATTGTCTGGGGCTTGTGGCATGGTGTTGGATTAATTTTGCAAAATATTTGGCAAAAAATCGGTTTGTTTAAATTGCCGGGAATTATTGCGCAAATCATGACATTTATTTTTGTTTGCGTAGGTTGGTTAATGTTTCGTGCGGAAGATTGGGAATCAGTCGAATTATTTTTAACGGGATTAACCGATTGGCAAACTATGCCGAGATTTAATTGGATAGGTTTGTTGGTAGCAGTAGCGATTTTTTTCTGGGCAGCCAATCGCGCTGAATCTACCATGACAAAAGCAACCGAAATATTATCGCGTTGGCCCTGGTGGACTAAAAGTATTTTGTTGGTAGTCGGTGCATTACTGGTGATTGAGTTATCACCACCCGGCATGCCAGGTTTTATTTATTTTGGATTTTAAATGTTTCCCATAGAAAAAGATTTACGCAGCCTCTATGCCATTACTCTGGCTGCATTTTTAATTTTGAGCCTGAAGCTGGGCGCATTGGTGCAATATTTTCAGCAGACACACCACGTGTTTTTGGAAGTAAACCCCAATGCAGCGAGCGCAGATTGGTTTCATCTTGCTGATGAAGTTGATACTGCGCGTGAATTTATGCGGTCGCTGCAAGGCCAGGCGGAAACGCGCTTGATTAAAGCCGGACAAATTATCACCCTGGGTGATAAAGCCATGCCAAAACCGCAAATTGTAAAATGCCCACCGGTTAAAAAATGCGAAACAAAAATAGTGCAAACTGCACCTGCGACATCCACATCAGCAACAACCAATACTCAAATTAATCCAGAACCAAATCAGGCGGCATCGGTCACAGAAAATAAATCTGATCTCAATCCACCTGATGCAATAAAAACATCTTTACCTGAAATCGATACACCTATCGAAATGCATGAAGGCGATAAAGTGTTATTGGTGGGTGATTCGATGATGCAGGGATTAGGGCCGCATATCGTCAGTAGCCTGAGTCGCAATAATGGAATTGAGACTACCGATTTAAGTCGCCACAGTACCGGCCTGGCTTATCCACATTATTTCAATTGGCCGGATACTATTTTGCAGCAACTACAAACCCAACAATATAAGGTGATGATGATTTTTATTGGCGCCAATGACACCTGGGATATAGTGATTAATGGTCGTTACACCAGTTTTGGAAATCCCAAATGGATTGAAGTTTATAGTGAGCGCGTAGAAAAAATTATTTTAACAGCCAAAACATTTAATGTTCGTTTGATATGGTTTGGTGCGCCGCCCATGGGCCGTGAAAAAATGGTTGATCGGGTGCCGGTGCTTAATCAAATATTTGAATCCAACGCGGCAAAATATCCCGGTGTTGCGCGTTATGTGCCTACAGCGGATGTTCTCAGTGATGATGGAAAAACTTTCAGCAAATTTATTGAATTGCCTGAACGCGGAAAAGTGTTGGTGCGCTCCGATGACGGTGTACATTTCACAGCAAATGGCCAACGTCTTCTGGCGAAATTGGCGCTGTCACAATTGGTGTTGCATCCTGCCGAGAAAAAATCACAGCCAAAACAAAATGCCTCTCCAGCATTAACACTGGCAAAGGCGACTGCACAACAATCATCAATTTCGCAAAGTTCATCCGCACAGCATTCATCCGTGCCAACCACAACCGCATTGAATAGCGATCAACAATCATCTCGGGAGAATAAACAATGAATTCCCTGAGAGATTGGTGCAAAAAACGATTCAGAATTTTAATTTCTACTGCATTTATTTTGAGTGTTGCCCCGGTCAACGCACAAATTAAATTTATTGAAATTGAAGACTTTAAAGATCCCAACGCAAAAAATTTATGGCAAGCCTTTCGCGATTTGGAAACCGGTGTGCGCACCGAACCTTTACGCATTATTCAATTAGGTGATTCGCATACTGCAGGAGATTATTTAACCGAGCGTTTACGTAACCAGTTGCAAACACGTTATGGCAATGCAGGAATCGGATGGTTGACACCGGGTTATGTCACCAATCAGCGTTCCGCACAAGCCAGCATGAAAGGTTTGGGAAAATGGCAAATGAATGACAGTAAAATGCCAAAACCCAATCAACGTTTTCCACTGGGTGGTTTGTTTAATACCTCAGGTGGTGCATCCATCATGGATGTAAAATCCAAAATCGATTTACCGGGCGGTTCGTGGCAACTCAGCATCTGGCATAAGGACAGTAATACACCCTGGAAAATCGCATTGCCTTCGGGAAAACTTTATAAATTAGCACCGCAAGATCATGTGGATGGCGAATGGAATTTAAGTAACATTGCCGTCAACTCAACCAATGCAACAAGCTTGCGATTATTAGCACCGAATGGTGGAAGTTTGGGCGGCGTGTCGTTGGACAGAATGGCACCCGGCATCACACTTGATGCAATGGGACTTAACGGCGCCAAAACATCGATCATCAATCGTTGGGATCAACCCAGTGTGCAAAAACAATTGATCTGGCGAAAACCACAATTGGTTATTTTGGCTTATGGCACAAACGAAGCATTTGAAACGGATATTTCGGATTACGCACAACAATTACGCGACGCTGTGCGTTTGATAAAAAAATCAGTACCTGAAGCATCCATTTTAATTGTCGGTGCACCCGCATCAGCAAAAAACCGCTCACCTCATTCACGCGCAGGATGTCGTTTACCTTTGCCCCCCAATTTAATACAGGTGATGAATGTACAGCGTCGTGTCGCCAAACAGGAACGCACTCTTTTCTGGGATTGGGCAGCAATCATGGGCGGAAAATGCGGCGCTTTTGCCTGGGCAAACTCACGTCCGGCGTTAATGCGAAAAGATTTGATCCATTTTTCCGGAGAGGGCTATGTCGCAACAGCAGACATGTTATTTAAAGCCATCAATAAAAAAGTAGAGTCGCCGGATTAATTCAACTTTTTCTTTTGAGCTAACAGCTTGATCAACTTCTGGAAAATCCAGCATCGCAATAAAGACGAACACGCCTTAGAACAATAAATTTGTTAGCCCCGACATGGTGCTGTGTAATATTGGATCTGCCTTAAAAAGGCGAGAACACGCCATAAAAAATAGACGCCGGGGACTAATATGGCGGCAGAATTCGCATATTCGTTGCAGACGTTTAGGTTTTAGTCTGGTGGTATAGCAATTGCTTCTTTTAAACAGAAAGACTGAGATTTGGTAAAAGGAAAATCTACTTACATGAAGTAGCGATAAGTAGCGATCGAAAAGTAAATTCACCAAATGATGCTAAGGAGAATATCGATGGCATTTCAAAATCACTACACCAATTTAGTTACTGATAAACCCCAAGCCCACACCCGATTAATACGAGACTATGACAATCACCATAATCGTGATTTTGATTTTATTGTCATTGGCTCTGGGATAGGCGGTGGTATTTTAGCGGATGATCTTGCCGATCGTTTAGGCAACAATCGTCGCATATTGGTATTGGATGCCGGATCATTTATTTATCCGACTCACGTCTATAACTTCAGCAAAATTCCCAATTCATCCATCGCGCAACATTTTGGTGTTGATAACTTTACACCCTGGCCAGACCAAACCTATTTTATTGGTGGAAAACCACAACTCACTTTTGGTGGGCGCTCGATTTTCTGGTCAGGTCTAATTCCTGAGGCCAGTGATTGGGAGCTCGCGTTTTTTCCAGATTCAGTGCGCAATGCGTTAAAAGGAGGATTTTTAAAAACGGCAGGAGAACGTATGAATGAATCCATTTCTCTTGGCGAAATGGCACGTAAATTAGTGACTCATTTTAAACAAACATCACTTGCAGCTGATTTTGAAATTCGCGAAACACCGCGGGCGGTACATCAACCCTATTTAAATGCAGACGGCACTTTAGCGGATAAATTATTTTTTGAACCTACCGGTGTGTTTAATACAGCGGAACTCTTGATTAACCAAGCGGGTTTAACCTCAGGCGCTGTCGATTTAAACGGAAAAGGTTTGTTTATAAAACTCAATACATTTGTTGAAGGCGTTTACGATATTCCTTTCAATTGGCATGAAGTCAAAACTACCAATACCCAAACTCAGGAACAGATTAGCTACTACGCGCCAAAAGTGATTATCGCTGCGGGCGCAATTGAAAGCCCTAAATTAATCAATCGCTCTTCGGTATACCATCGCTTGCCGGATATGATCAGACAACGTGTTGGTTTTGGATTAACGGATCATCCCGTCAGCGGTGAATCTCAAGCCTATGTATCTGGACTCGGCAATATCCCTATCAGTCGCAGCGACCACGCTAAAATTATTTTCTATTCAAAAGGTGAACTTGATGCACAAGGCCGCACCAAATTTCCATTCAATATCGAAATGAATGTCAATCATGAATATTGGCACCTCCGCAATAATGATCCTTCAGCGGAATTAATCCCCGATAATACTGCCAAGGCGCGTGTGGATATTAAATTCAGCTTTGCAAATTGTTTGGATGATGAAAATGGTATCTTCTCCCATGCAGAGGATCACTATGTCCCACAGATTCGTTTCAAACGTTTTTCGGACTTGGATAATTTATTATTTTCGCGGATTCCAGCCGTATCCGGTTTGGGTATGTCGCATCAAGATTTTTTTAATTTACTCAATACAACACGCAACAGAGTATTCAACGAATTCACTCATCTGGAACTGATCACCGGTGACTACGGCGGCAGTAATGGACAGCAATGGCCATTTGGTTGGGGAACAGTGCATCACGCATGCGGCACCTTACGCATGCCTTGGCGACAAGATCGCAATTCAGTTAATTTCAATACCAACTCAGTCGTCGATGAAAATCTTCAAATCAACGGTGCACCCGGACTCTACGTATGTGACATGTCCGTTATGCCCATCAGCACCGCCGCAAATCCTGTGAGAACTCTTGCAGCACTCGCACTAAGACTCTCGCAACATTTGGGTTAATTCTGCGCGATGTACCTTAAATCATTGCAAGCCGATTCCTAAAAATAAAAACCCCGGCTTTCATGAGCGGGGTTTGAGCACCGATTGTTAAATTAATTAAAGCAACTTACTTATTTTTTTCTGAATCAGTGGAGTCTGACCCTATCGATCTTTGTCCCCTTTTCTTGCTTTTTCGAAGTTTTCGCTCAAGCTAGTGTTTTGCATCTGTTAAAACTACGTGAATGATTGCTATTTTTTCATCTAATAATATTGACGTACACCACACAGACGACAATCCCTCAATAGTTACAAACTCAGAGTCTTTTAATTTAACCACAAAATAATTAATTAACCTTAGAGAAAGATTAAAATCGTTACGTTTTATTAATAAATCAATCCAATCTCCCACTGCAGAATCCAAATCCATTGCCCTTATTTGGCAAAGGTATGTACCACCATCCCAATCAGTTAAAAATGTATATGTTTTTAAGTTTTGCATACTATCTTCGTCCTGTGTCTATTTGACTATGATTATCACCAGTAAAATCCTTATCTTTTATTGCTTTCGTTTTGTTTTCTGTACTTCTTAACTAAGTTGATTTTAAAAATAAAACCCTGGCCATAATGACCAGGGTTAGACACTGCTTTTAAATTAATTAAAATAACTTACCCATTTTCTTCTGGATCAATGGAGTCTGACTAGTCTAACTTTATCGATTCAAATATTCGATTGTCCTTTGCCCAAAGGGACCATTCTGTACTATCAAAGGCTTCTATTATAATTTCACAAGAAAAGAAGTTTTCTTTTTCTGATCTATCATAAAAATGTCGCCTTCTGTTTTTGCTCCAACAATAAAAAAGTCAAAGGTTTGCTTTAACCCTGCAGCAAACTCTTTTAGCTGTTTCCAATTCATAATCATTCCTTTAGGTTGATTTCGAACTAAGCCCTCAAAATCCTCCATTGATAAACCATTAGGAGCGATTCCTGCCCCATAAAAATCTAAGATAGACCATGCATAAGAGTTATCGGGAATTTTGTTTAAAAAATCAATCAATTGAACAAAGGTTCCACCATTTCTTTGAGCTGAAATAGATTTAAATTTCATTATGGGTACTCCAATGGTTCTGCTGGGCCATGTTGAAGCGTGCCCCTGTAGGATTGGGAATATGTCTATGTTGATGCGGATGTTCTGACGGTCTACCATGATCAGTAAAATCTATCTCTCTTTGGTTGAAGCTTGCCA
>CAMLRJ010000011.1 GCA_946482345.1 uncultured Cellvibrio sp. | reverse complement strand
GTTCGAGGTGGCCTACAAGGCTACGCTGTTTCAGCTTGAGACTGGTCACGAGCTTGCGACACCTCCGGCGCCTGAAACACTTCTGGAAAGCAAGCCAAATAACCCAGCTGCACCAGAGAACGTAAAAAAAGGATCTGCTGTACTTGGCGATATTCTTTCCATGTTCAACGAACCAGAGAAAGAAAAGCCACTAACGCAGAAAGAGATTGAAGACTTACAACGACTTGAGAGAGTGAGGAATACATGAATGAGCTGGCTTTATTCGCAGGCGCTGGTGGGGGAATACTTGGCGGAAAGCTGCTCGGATGGCGAACCGTTGCCGCAGTTGAGCGTGATGCCTACGCAGCACAAGTTTTGGCGCAACGACAAAATGATGGAATTCTCGAAGTTTTCCCAATTTGGTCTGACGTCACAACTTTTGACGGAAAGCCATGGGCAAGAATTGTTGACGTTATATCTGGAGGCTTCCCCTGCCAAGACATTTCCGTTGCCGGAAAAGGAGCTGGCATTGAAGGCGAAAGAAGCGGCATGTGGAAAGAGTTTTTACGGATTATTCGCGATATACAATCAAGATTCGTGTTGGTGGAAAACAGCCCAATGCTCACTAGTCGAGGACTTGGAGTGGTACTCGGAGATTTGGCCAAGGCAGCGTATGACACGGAATGGATGTGCTTATCTGCGGCTGAAGTCGGAGCAAACCATATCAGAGATAGAATTTGGATATTGGGCCACTCCAACAACTATGGACAAGTTACCACCGAAGTCATTAGAAGCGCTACAGAGGGAGGCTACAATTGCAAGACCCGGAAGAAAGAAGCCAGCGAATTTAAGGGATCAAGTGAGCAATATGCAGAACTGGCCAACGCCAAGGTCATGCAGAGCAATGCAGGCGCCAATAACGGAAAACACAGCGAATCGATCAGTGAAGAACCTGGAGCAGATGATTGCAAAGTTTCCTACACCAACAGCGCACAATGCAAAGGAGACATGTTCGCCAAGCGAATACAATCGCAACACGCCAACTTTGACAGCGCAGATTGGTGGAAAACTGAACCCGAAATTTTGCGAGTGGTTGATGGGGTGGCCGCTAGCTTGGACTTCGTTAACGACCAGCTTAAGGCTATTGGAAATGGACAAGTGCCACTATGCGCAGCCGAAGCATTCAGAATTTTAATTAAAAGGTTTTTATAATGAACCACTTGCCCCCTGAAATAGTAGTACTAGCAATATTTGATAAATTAGGCGTTCGGTTAAACCATTGGCAGATTTTTTACATAGGGTATTGAAATGAAAGATCGTGATTTTTGCAAAAGGCTAGTAGATATTCGCATTAAGCGCGGATTAACCCAATCACAGCTTGAGCGTGCAGCTGAATTGCCAGCCATGGTTGTCTCGCATTATGAGACTGGCACAAGGGCGCCAGGGTTAGCAAACATCAAGGCTCTATGCAAGGGTTTGAATTGCACCGCATCAGAATTGATCGGTATTTGATAATTAAAATCGGGCGGATGATATGAACGATCTTCACATGGCAAAAGTTCAAATATCACAGGCTAGAACTTTCAGGCTAAATGCGATTAAGAACAAGCTAGGCTGGTCGTTTATCAATAGCTGGCACGGATTCTTGATTCAGTGCGCGGGGAAGCGCCGCAAGCGTCATTTGTCTAGTGTAAGAAGAAAAAGACCTGAAATTCAGCTGGAGATGTTTTGATGGGAGAATCATGGACAGTAAACAGCAAACCAACACTTGAAGGCTATATAGCTCAGGTTCGCAATTGGTTTGATGAGCATAAGTATCTGACGTTTGCAAAGCCGAGAATTGGAATTGATCGGTCAATAGATCAAAACAGTCTATTCCATGTTTGGTGTGCGCAGTGGATCGGGTATAATCTTAACAAGGACTATCGAAAGGTTGAAAAGGCAGAGCTGGCAGGAATGAAGCGCACAGTCAAAAAGCTTTACCTGATGCATAATCCTGAGTCGGCATCCTGGATGATCCACGAAATAACCGACTACTCTACCGGAAAGAAAAAAAAGGATTACACCAGCTCGGCAGATTGGAAAACTGGCGAAATGTTTTTGGTGTTAAATTGGGTTCAGCTTTCGGCTGCTAATGACGGGCTGATTCTTGAGTCAAAAGGCGAGCATGCAAAATTAACCAGAGAGGCGCAGCAATGAAATATATTATATTTTTATTATGTTTTTTTATTATATCGTGTGAACATAAATCTAATTTGGATTCCGCAAATGATTTCAGATGCACCGCTGATCAGCTTGATATGGTAAAAAAAGAAATTGACGTATGCGCTGCGAGCGGATTTTTTGCTTCAAATGTTACATAAGAGCGAAAAAGCAGCATTGTGATAAAATTAGTAAAGGAAAAAAGAATGAAAATCTGTGAAGTGTGCAAAGTAAGCCATGGATTAATGTTATGAGCCAGAAACAAAGAGAAGCATACCTAAAAGGCGTAGCAGCACACAAAGCAGGTCTTCCTGATATAAATCAATACCCAAAGTCTGATCTATTGGAGTATTGCGGGTGGTCGGCAGGTTACTTTGACATTATGAAGGGTTATGTATGAGTAAAATTATGATGGAGATCAGGATTAAGAAGATATGCAGAAAGATTCTTATGGAATCAGGAAAAAGCAAGAAGGTTATAATGGAGAAGTTCAATAAAGGCAAAAAATTATGACAACTATTGCGTATGACGGAAGATATATAGCTTGTGACTCAAGATTAAGCAGCGATAATCATGTATCGACTGATACTGGCGAGAAATTTTATGAAAATGATGATTGGGTATTATTTTGGTCTGGCGCTCTTCATCAGGTAGATTTATTCATAAACACATTTATAGCAAAAGGAGAGTTTCATGATGAGCCTGAGGTGTGGCTAATGGGATTCAATAAGGCAACTAAGGACGTATGGACTATTTACGTGAAAGACAAAAAATTCAAAAGGGAAAAGTTAAATTGGAAGGATGGTCAAGGAAGTGGATCGTGTTACGCTATAGGCGCTATGGATTTTGGAGCTTCTGCTGTTGAGGCTGTTAAAATAGCAATGAGCAGAGACTGTAAAACTGGTGGAATAATTCGCTGCTTTGATACTAAAGCTGGAAAGTTTGTTAAGGTTGGCAAATGAATCGCACCCCTCGTTCCAGGCCATGCCCAGTATGTCGTGAAGAGTTCACCCCTAAGCGTATAGGACTGAAAATAACAAAGTGCTGCCTTAACCCTGGGTGTGTATTGGATTACGCCAAGGGCGTTCGTGCGAAGGATTACGATAGACAGACAAAAAAGATGAAAAAGGATTTCAGGAAAAAAGATCTTTCGTGGCAGCATGCACAATGTAAGATCGTATTTAACAAGCTTCGCAGGCTTCAGGAGTTAAAGTGGTTTGCGGATAGAGGGCTTGAGCCTATTTGCATAAGCTGTGGAAAACCAAAGGGCGGAGATATATGGGCTAATGGTCATTTCAAGACTGTAGGCTCGCAAGGAAATCTACGATACGATCCAAAGAACTGTTACTTGCAGCATAACAAGAGCTGCAATAGCTCATTAAGTGGCGATATTTATGGCACAAAGACTACCCACGGCTACATACAGGGACTAAAGAACAGGTTTGGCGAGGAAGAGGCGCAGAAGATTATTGATTACTGCGAGACTAATACTCAGGTAGTTAAGTGGACATGCGAACAACTAGAGGCTATGCGCAAGGAATGGAACAAAGAAATCAGATTATTGAAAAAACTATCACAGCCTAATTCAGTATAAAAAAGATTAAATATACACTAATACCAGGATTTGAGATTATACCTACATGCAATAACGCATAGCGAACTGGAGAGATGGATATGAAGTATTACAATGAAGATGATGTTGAGATTTATGTTGACGAGCGCGAAGATGAAGACGGTCGTCTTGACAGTTTGGCTAATCATGAATCAATGGTAGAAGCCTGCGAGTTTTAACCTCGCACCCTCTCTCGCGTAATAGGGAGGAAGGAGAAATAGTTTGATATTTGTTATCTGGACATGCTGGGGATGGCTTTTCCATCATGTTAAGGTTGAAAAAGTTGAATATTTCAGTCCGCCAGAGATTAATCTGGACAATCTAAAAAGCCAAGATAAGCCTGATCAACCGCACATTACTGGGGTGTGTATGGAGAAAATGGCTGGACTGATAAAGCTATCGCCCATTCTAACGAGTGGGCATCCTGAAAGGCTCTTGAGATTGAAAAACCACCACAATTAAGTTTGTGGGTAGTGCGGTGTTTTATCCGGCCTGCTTGAGAGCCTTTCATGATGTGATATGCAGAGTGGCGATCTGCGGGGAAGTGGTAGGCGATTTTTACGTGGCCTATACATATCACCTGACAACCGCTTTGTGGTGGAGCAAGCCTCAACAGCCAGAGGCATCACATCAGCTAGTCGACGGTTGCAGTCTAAAGTCGACAGAATCCGAAATCAGGACTAACTTGAAATTAGGATTCACCCGGCAGAAATGCCTTAAGCTAGCCAGCGGCTGATGTGCGAAGCTGACAATATATCGCCTGTAGCTCAGCTGGTAGAGCACTGTATAAACAACAGAGGTCGCCGGTTCAAGTCCGGTCAGGCGATAGATTAAACTCAGAGCGTAATGTCAATCGGTAGACGGCCGCCCTTGGATGGCGGGGGTTGCAGGTTCGAGTCCTGCCGCTCTGACCAAATTCAAGAACAGTAGGCGTAGATGCGCAGTAGCGCGGAGCCGAAAACCGGTGATTTAGTCACTGGCAGTCCAGCTGAAAGGCTGGAAACTTTATGGCTGCGGTAGCTCTGACCATTGAGAGCTTAAGATCTCAATGAATTGGATGTGATAGGTGAACAAATGGGGTTCGACTCCCTGCGCAGCCAGCCAATTCAAGCCGTACCGATTCCCGGTGATGTATGGAGTCGGATTTGATCTGGGTGTTTGTGATAGACATTACGATACGACAGTGAAGGTCTGTGCTGGATAAACGTAACCAGCCACAAGCATCCAGTTCAAAGATTTAGCCAGGATGGCGAAAGAGCAGAGCGCATGGGCTGTGCGGTGAAACAAAACGGCGGTGATCCGGATAGCGCGCCGCGTAGTTTGATCGAATTACCATGACAGCCGGATGAAAGGCCGGCAACCAAGCGATAATAGTTTAATTTGGTAAAACTACCGCCTTCCAAGCGGTTATTGTGCGTTCGAGTCGCACTCGTCGCTCCAATTTCCACAGCCTGCCGATTGGCAATGCTTGCATGTAGGTGAATATATGAAAGATAAGGATTTATGCAAATGGCTTAGAGAAAATAGCAGCGGCTCATATAGAAAAAGCGCTCAAGCCGCTGATAGGATTGAGCAGTTAATAGATTACATTAAAGCCGCTGGGGAAAGGAATAATGAGTGCACACAAGGAATATTAAATGAAACATGTAAAGATTGCAGGTGTGCGATTTAGGATTAACTAAATAGAGGTGATTATGTACTACGAAGAAAAAGTTATTAATGGCGTTTTAAGCTTCAGAACATTCCCTGGGGCGCCATTTGTTCCGATGTCACCGGAAAAGCTAACGGCAAGGATTCAGGAGCTTGAGCAAAAGATTTCAGCCGCAAAAGAAAGTGAAAGCCTTTACGAAAAGGCTCCATGGTGGACAAATCCAAATATTCCACCCATGAAGCCAACTTACTAGAGGCAAATACCATGATCGGATCAGGAAGCGGTGATAGTCCAGTAGGGCCATGATCAGGCGGTGTTACGATTGAGTTTTCTAGTTATAAGTAATAAAATACAAGAAAACACAAGGGGCAAAACATGGCTACTCTTTACGCAGCACCAAACGTTAAGACATCATTTGCAGGCGGAGCTGATGAGCTTGTATGCGATCTTGCAAGAGATGGTGAGGGGCTAATTAGCGCCCCCTCAATGATTCAGGTGACATCAGAGGGAATATTGCTTAATGCTGTGACAATATCCTGCCGAGGATATAACACATCAACATACGACACCGTGACCTTTGCCGATGCCAAAGCTACAGCCTTAATAGGCTCTCCCGGCAACAAAATAGCCTCCGTGAAGATATCCGGTGCCGCAGCTGGCGCATACAGCTTCACATTTATCCCCACTCATAGCTAACCAATGATTATCTTAGAGCCTAACAAGTACGTTGTTATCGCTACTGATAGTAAAGAAAGAATCAGCGAGCATTCATTCTCTGACGAATACACCAAAAAGAAAGCCAAAGAGGCCGCTATCGAATCTAACAGAGAATGGAAGGCGTCTAAATCATCATAGGTGAAATATGAAACCAGCTTCAAGCATGTATCAAAATGAGCAAGATCACAAAGAGGCATTAGAGGCTTATCAAAATGGCTGTGATGCGTTTGCTGCTGGTAAAGAGCATCATTTGGATAATTTCCCGGAGAAATTCTATTCAGAGTGGTCTGATGGCTGGATAGACTCAAGGATGGGGATATCATGTTAAAATCAGGCAAAAGCAAAAAGACAATCCAGCAAAACATCAAAACAGAGATTAAAGCCGGAAAGAAGCCAGATCAAGCTGTGGCTATCGCTTACTCAAAGGCTGGCAAGAAAAAGAAGAAGTGATATAATCCGTGTTAACACATTTATCACGGTTTTAAAATGGGCGGAAGATTCACAAGTACAAATCAACCAAAACCTGAAAACAGGTCTGGCGGGCGCAGCGATATGTTCACCCGCATAGTCAATGCTTTAGAAAAAACCTTCGAGCGGGGCCAGGACGGTAAAGATACTTTTGAGGAGTGGCTAGTATGGAAGGCCATCAGCGAAGGAGGCGTATATCTTCAGGAGACGCTAAAGCGAGTATCTCCGATCCCCAAGCAAACATTCAATCCAGTAGTAATCGAGTTTCCAGAAAACGGAACCCCGGCTGAAAAGGCTGATGCGGTTCTTGTCGCCATGGCTAATGGACAGATAAGTCCTGATGTTGGTCATGTATTTATCGATGCTATTAGTAAGTCACTAGGCATTGAAGAGGTCACAGAACTGGCCAAGCGTCTGGAAGCATTAGAGAAAATGATCGATGCGAAAAAGACTAACGCATGAGGCAATATCGGCACTTGAGGATCACATTAACTTCGAGTCAGGACTGAAGGAAAAGACGGTCTTTGGAATAGTTAACAAGGATGGGCAGATAGTAAGAAAGCTAAAGGATATAAATGGCAAATTCCAAGTCACATTTGAAGATCATCAGGTAGAGATACCAGAAAAGCTTGAGCCAATACTGACTAGACCTAAACGGTTCATCATTGTTTTGGGTGGTCGAGGCTCAGGAAAGTCTCAGGGCATCGCTATCATTGAAGCCGTAAGAATGAAGGACTACGGCATAAAGATAGGGTGCTTCAGGGAATTTCAGAACTCTATCGAGGACTCTGTATACAGCTTGCTTGACCGTCAAGTTGAGAGGATAGATCCAGATAGGCCAAATCCAATCAAAGGAACAATCAAGTCATCCACTAACGGTATAGCGAAGTTCAAGGGTGTATCGAGAAACCCTGACTCTGTTAAGTCAATGGATGACTTTACCGATTTCTGGGGAGAAGAGTCTCAGGCGTTCTCTGCCAACAGCCTTAAGCTGATAACTCCAACAATGAGGGCGGAAGGCGGAAGGATAATATTCATCGCCAACCCGGGGTCAAGCGAAGACCCGTTTTCTGTGCGATTCATTGCTCCGTTTATGGACAAGCTGTTAGTAGATGGAATCTACGAGGATGACCTGCATCTTGTCATCCTGATGAACCATACAGACAACCCATGGTTTCCTGAAGGCTTAAAGCAGGAAATGGAGTGGGACAAGCAGCATCTATCGTCTGCGCTGTTCGAGCATATCTGGGAGGGGGCATTCAATGATTCAGTTGATGATGCGCTCATCATGTCAGAATGGTTCGACGCCTGTGTTGATGCTCATATTAAGCTCGGTTTCCAGCCATTAGGGGCCAAGATAGCGTGCCACGACCCATCTGATACGGGCCCAGACTCTAAAGGGTACTGCCAGCGCCATGGCTCGGTCATAACTCATATCGAGGAAAAAACTGATGGAACCATTAACGATGGCGGGGACTGGGCAACAGGTCTGGCTATAAATAATGGCGCTGATTATTTCTCTTGGGACTGTGACGGCGTGGGGGTTGGTCTTCAGAGACAGATAGGAGCGGCGTTTGAGGGTAAGACAACGGTTATCCATATGTTTAAAGGGTCTGAGTCTCCGGACTTTCCAGACACCATATTTTCACCTAGCGGCAAATCTCCAATAGTCGGTCAGAAGACAAATAAGGAAAGCTTCAAGAATAAGCGGGCCCAGTACTACATGATGCTTCGGGAAAGGTGCTATAAAACCTACCTGGCTGTGGTTCATGGTAGATACTTTGATCCATCAGAGCTTATAAGTTTTAGTTCGGATATTAAGCTATTGAAGAAACTTCGCTCAGAATTGTGTAGAATGCCTATTAAACCAAACGCCAATGGGTTGTTTGAGTTATACACAAAAGAAGAAATGAAAAGTAAATTCAAGTTTAAAAGCCCTAATCTTGCGGATTCCGTAATGATGTCAATGCGGTTTATAAATTCGGCCAAGCCAGTCATAAAACGTCCAATGCCAATCAGGAGTATGGGTCGATGAAGCTTACCCTGGAAGAAATCAAAGAGATGCACGAAAAGGCTTATAGCCATGGCATGGATAACAGGGAAAAGTCGGCAGATGAGCTTTACTTCTACTGGATTACACAGTGGGACGATGAGCTGATATGCGGTAGCACTCTGGCCTACAAGGGGCAATTTGATATTCTTCGTAAAGCTGGGCGAAAGATCATTGGCGATCTAAGAGCTAACGAGGTCAGCATTAACTTTGAGCCTATCGACGAATCAAGAACCGATGGTGCCGATCTCATAGATGGGATGTATCGCACTGATGATCGTCGAAACACCACCATCGAGGCCTATGACTATGCGTTGCAAGAGGCTGTGGTGTGTGGCACTGGCGCCTGGGAGATGTTCTCTACATACCAGAGCAGGCGCAACGGCGACTCATATCAAGTGATTGATCGCCGATACATTCCAGAGGCAAACAATACAGTATTTTGGGATCCGGCAAGTAAACAGCTTGATCGTTCAGATGCTCGCTATTGCTCAATAATCTACGCATACACAGAAGAGTCTTACGAAGAGTTGCGCAAGGATCTTGGACTGGCTGAAAGGTCAGAAATTCCAGCAAATTTTGCCACGCCTGAAGATTCCGGCAACTTCATCTGGCGCTGCGATGAAAAGAGTATTTATGTCGCAACCTTCTACTATCGCTATAAACGCAAGGACATTGTCTATACCTTACAATCCCCGGTAGGCGATACTATTCAATTGCTGAAGTCAGACATTGACCGACTGGATATTCTGGGTGAGCTGACCGATTCCGGCTATGACGTATTGAGCGAAAAGAAAATAGAGCGCTGGGCTGTCTGTCGTTATATCGTTTCAGGTGATGAGATCCTGGAAGAAATAGAGATAGCCTGCGAGTTCATACCAGTTATATCAACCTATGGCGAGCGTGCCTTTGTTAATGGGCAAGAGGTTTACGAGGGTATCGTGAGGTTAGCAAAAGATCCTCAGCGCCTGCGTAACTTCCAGTTGTCATACTTGGCAGACATTGTTAGCCGCTCACCACGTCCTAAGCCTATTTTCTTCCCTGAGCAGATTCAGGGCTTCGAGGATATGTATCAAGAGAATGGGGCTGACAATAACTATCCATTCTATTACCAGAATCGCACAGATGCTAATGGTAACCCATTGCCTATCGGCCCGGTCGCCCAGATGCCGGAGCAGAACGTTCCGACTGCATTGCTTCAGTCTATCGAGCTGTCTCGCCAGTCTGTGGAGGATGTTGCTAACCCTGCATTACCTCAAAGCATCGCCGATCCTGACCTAAGTGGAAAAGCTGTATATGCTCTTCAGGGAATGCTTGACCAGCAAAGCATTGTCTATCAGCAAAACTTCAAACACGCCAAACGTTATGATGCACTCTGCTATGCATCTTTCGCATCCCAAATCTACGACACTCCAAGAGAGGTAGTTCTAACTGCGCCTGATGGCACAAGAACACGAGCCAAAGTGATGGAGACGATCATCGATAAAGAGACTGGAGAGCCAAAGGTTATCAATGACATAACCAATACAGAGTTTGATGTCTTCGCGACCATTGACCGGGCTTATGCTACCAAGAAGTCAGAGACCATTGACAATATTGACCAGACCATACAGTCATTACCTCCAGGAAGCCCAATGCAGCAGGCTCTCGTAATGAAGAAGCTGGAGTTGATGGATGGCGTGCAGTTTGATGATGTACGTGAGTACGCCCGTAAACAGCTTATCCTTACTGGGTTCAAAAAACCAGAAACTGAGGAGGAAATGGCCATGCTTCAACAAGCCCAGCAGCAAGGACAAGAGCCTAGCGCTGAAGACAAACTTGCCACTGGCGAGCTATTGAAAGGTCAGGCTGCTGTGATGAGAGAGCAGCGAGAAGCAATGAAGACACAATCAGACATACAGAAGTCTCAGGCCGATATAGAGATTGACGCATTTAAAGCGCAGACAGACAGGATTAACTCTCAAATCAATGCGCAGAAGGTTAGTGCGGAGATTGACTATAAGAGAGCCGATCTGTTTAGTAGAAACGTTGAAAGGGCTGTTAGCTCAACCGCTAAGTTGAGGGGGTCTGCTCGTCAAATGTCAGCGCAGGGAGGCGGCTATTAACAAAATTATTTAGATGCTTGATGCTTTCGAAGTAAATTCGATCGCCAACAGTAATTCTATTTTCCAAGTTTTTGGCATATCCAAAGTATAAGGTTATTCCATTTACTCTTATTCTCGGCAGCTTCTTGAATTGCATTTATCCACGCTCCTATATGATTTTCCATGGCAAGGTGGTCTTCTGGTTTGTATGTTGGACGAAAAACATAAAACCTACCATCCGAATAAATTCTAATTCGTATCTTGTTTGTCATCTTCATCAACATCCAAAACAGCCACCGAATCATAACTTGAATATGCTGCAACAAGATCTCCGTTAAAATAAACGACAATCCCTTTGCCTCCTTCATAAACAATGGCATCATTGCCATAACATTCAATTGATAGCGGAGCACCAAAATAGCTTCTTTCTATTGAAAACTTCTTTACTGGTTTTTCATTTTCTTTTAGCCATTTAATCATTTTTTTGATCCTCATCTTTATCCTGCAAGGGCTTTCTTTCTCTTGCGGTTAGTTCAAATACCTTATCTGGGTATCTGTCGTGATTGATTGTTACCTTCTCGCCTTTGTCTGCCGCTCTATAAACTTTCCCCGGCTCTATTTGCATTTCTGTTGCGGTTATCTTCATTTATATACTCCATGCGCTGTATATACAGGATTATATTCCATTAAATTAATAAATCAATAGGTGTAGTAAAATCAGAAGCACTGAGGCGCACAGGCAAAACGCAAGGCTGACGACTGGCCAATAGTCGGCATATCGTGACAACTACGAGGATACAAAGTTGGAAGAACTGAATCTGGCAAAGCTGAAGGCATTAAACGCTGCGGAAGAATCTGGCGAAGGTGGCGAAACCGTAACCCACAATGAGCCTGAAGACAACAAGGCGGAAGAGGTAGAGGCGGAAGAGTCTGGGCAGGTTGCGGAACCTGCGAAAGAGGAAGCCGAAAACACCGAATTAGAAGGCTGGATGCAAACTGACGAACAGACGTCAGAAAGTGCGGTTCCCGTGGCTAAAGTTGCGCAATTGCGTAAGAAGTTCCGGGGAAAGATCGAAGAGCGTGACGGTGAGATTGAGCGCCTTAGAGCTGAAAATGAGAGATTAAAGTCTGGTGGTGTTAAGCCGGTGGTAACGGAAAGCAATTTGCCTCCTGCGCCAAAGCGGTTTGAATTCGACACAGACGAGCAGTACGACACGGCATTGGCCAAGTGGGTTGATGAGCGATCATTGGCAAACTACCAACGGTTGTCACAAAGCAGCTCTCAGCAGCAAAAGGCCGAACAATCAAAAACCCAATTAAACAAAGCTGTCGATGCGCACTATGACAGAGCGGCTACTCTGGTTGAGACACAAGGTATAAGCGCCGAAGTATATCAGGCGGCTGACACTAATTTTAGGGCAACGATTGATTCAGTGTACCCAGGAATGGGCGACACAATAGCGGATCAGTTGATTGCAAGCTTAGGTGAAGGCTCGGAGAAAGTAGGCTTCTTTATTGGCCGAAATGCCGCGGCTCAAGCTGAGCTTAAGTCTAGATTGATGTCAGATCCAAGCGGTATTCAAGCTGCAATTTACCTGGGTGAGCTTAAGAAAGAGAAGGCGTTACCTGTCAAAAGAATAAGTTCTGCCCCAGCTCCAGCTACACCGGTCAAGGGCGACGCTAACAGCTCTGGCACTCTCAAGCGATTGAAAGACGCATACGAGAAGGCTGGAGATGACTTGAGTAAGCGTTTGCAGATACGCCGGGAGGCCAAAAGCGCGGGCATCAATCCCGACAATTGGTAATTCCTTAAAGGTAAACGATTATGGCCAGTACATTAAAGATTGTGGAAGCAATGCTTGAGGCGACCCTTGATACATACAACGGTCAAGACCAGCTGCTTCCTTTAGTAAGTTTTGAAGAGCCTAGCCCTGCAAATATGCAGAACTCTTCTAACGTTTTATGGCGTCCCTATCAGCAATCCGCACCGGTTATTTCCGGCTGGGATTTGACTGGTCTGGAAACCGATATCATTGAGCAGGCATACCCTGCGATTCTCGGCACCCCAACTAACGACTTCATCAAGCAGCGCGCTGATGATATGCGTGATACACAGTTCTGGCGCCGTCGCGGTGAGCAATCCGCAATCCGTCAAGTGTCTGAACTGAACAAGGCTATTGCCAGTGCTGTCGCATTGCAAGGGTCTAAGTTCATCCGCACCAACACTACCAGTGGTTATACTGCATTAGCTACTGCCCAGGCGTTGCTGAATGAATCACAGCAATACCAAAGCAAGCGCCACTTTGTTCTGAACGACCGTGACAACCTGTTGTATGCTCAAGACTTGGCTGGCCGTCAAACCGTTCAGGGGCGTCCAGAAAAAACATGGGCTACCGGTCAAACAGGTCAAAACATTGCAGAGTTTGATGTTCACGTAGGCTCTTACCTGCCTAACTTGACTGGCGGTGCTGACCCCGCAACCACTGTGACTGGCAACCAGTCATTCGCTCCTGTTGCTGGTACTGTTGTTACTGCCACTGGCGTTGTGACCAACAATGATGCCCGCTCTGCCACTATCGCTGTTGCTGACTCTTCAGGTTACAACATTGGCGATAAGGTTGAGTTCCGTAATGGTGGTACTGCTGTAACTGCTCTTGGTCTTGGCGATAAGAGTGATACCGGTCAACCAATGACCTTCACTATTGTTGCTAAACCAAACGGCACAAGCATTACTGTTTATCCTCGTCCGATTGCGCTTGATGACCCTGCTCTGTCCACTCTCGAAGCGGCCTATGCAAACATCAATACCCGCATCCTGAATAATGCAACAGTTAACCGCTTGAACACTGATGCAACCAATAAGACAAACTTGTTCTTCGACAAGTCTGCCGTTGAGGTTCTCGGTGGCACCATTCCAGCTGAGTTGTTCAAAGAGTTCTCCGGCAAGAAGTACGTTGTCGAGACTCTGAAAAATGGCTTGAAGCTGTACATGGTTTGGGATGGAGATATCGCTGCTATGACTTTCCGTTACCGGTTGTTTACATGGTACGGAATCACTGTGGCAAACCCACAAAACTGTGGCGTCCTCGTTACCTACTAATCCTTCGGGGGCTTCGGCCCCCATTTATTTGGTGAATATCATGGCTGTTGAGATATTTAAAGTTGAAAATGGAGTAGTTAAATCTACTCACGTAGACCCGCTTGATTTACAGAATCATCTGAATGCTGGCTGGGTTCTTGAGGTTAAAAAAGAAGAGCCTAAAAAAGAATTTAGCGAGAGCAAAACCCTTCACAAGGGATACAAATGAATACAAAGGTAGACATTATATCTGGCGCCTATTCGAAGCTTCGTATCAGTGGGCTAACAGTACTTCCTACTGCCGAAGACCTGGAGCTTGCGCTTGTCCGTCTTGAGAATATGATGTCTGAGCTTCAGGAAACCAGATCTATCTGCCTTGGGTATAATTTCGAAGATCAACCAGATCCGAATAGTGTTACTAACATCCCATCCTGGGCAATTGACGGGATAGGGTCTAGCCTAGCTATAAGGCTTATACCTGACTTTAACAAAGTTGTGCCGCCTCAATTGATGGCGATGGCTTCCGGATCTTTATCGTCCATTTCTGGCCGTGTTGCACGTGATCGCATTAATCAGGTTAACTACCCGGATCGCATGCCTATTGGCTCCGGAAACACATTGTACAATCGCTGGTATCGCTTCTATCGCTCTCCTGTCAATCCACCAAATACCTGTGATACGAATACGATCAATGTTGGTGATGTTAACAATTACACCGAGCACTATGACTCATGGCTTGAGGATGGAGAGGCGATACTTTCCTATACCATCGAATGGTCTTCAAAAATCACCGTTACTTCCGATGCTCAGGTAGGCAATGACATTGACTATGTAGTCCGTGGTGATAACGCCAGTAATTGGGAGACTGTGACTATTCAAGTTACTTCTGACCTTGGTCGAATTCTTACTAGGGTAATAAATTTTGTAGTAGTCGAACAAATAACGGCGAACTGATATGCAGACCCCCATTACCCTGATTAAGGGCGACAAGGTTGCAACAAATACTGATTATCGGGATGCTCTTCCGGTAAACATGACCGCTGTTTTAAAGCCAGTATTCGGCGTTGCTGGATACATGCTGATGGAGCCTGGGTTAACACAATTTGGAACTGCATCCGGGGTTGATCGTGGGGCTAACTGGAATGAACGATTTGAGATGCACTTTCGCGCATCAAATGGAGAGTTCCTTTCAATCAGCTCGACAGGTGTCAAGACTGTTCTTGGGGCTATTAACGGAACATCACAAACAAGTCTGCCGTATTCTTTCAATACTCAAGGGCTTGTATCGAATGGCCGGTTTTATCTTTACTCTCCAACTTCTGGATTCGCAGAGGTAACCGATCCTGATCTTGGTAGTCCAATAGATTGCGTATGGGTGGACGGGTATTACTTTTTCACTGATGGTGAGTATCTATACCACACAGACATCAATGATGAAGCTGCTATAGATCCATTGAAATTTGCTACGTCTGAGTTCTCTCCAGACCCAACTTATGGGGTTGGAAAGACCCAGGACGACAAGGTAATAGTATTCAACCGATTTACCACTGAGTACTTTGTAAACGTTGCCCAGGATAATTTTGCATTCCAGCGCGTAGCCACCAGGGCCATCAAGATTGGCATTGTCGGAACATACTGCAAGACAGAAGTCGCTGACACTTGGTTCATTATGGGTGGGCGAAAAGAGGAATCCGTATCTGTCCACCAAATCGGCGTTGGTTCTGCCACAAAGATAGCAACCCGAGAAGTTGATAAAATCATAGGTACGTACACTGAAAGCCAGTTGCGCGATTGCGTCCTTGAGTCTTATAGCGAGGATGGCTATGACTACATGCTTGTTCACCTTCCAGACCATGTCTTAAAGTTTAACTACACAGTAGCAAAAACTGCCGGGATAGAAATGGCATGGAGCATTATTAAAAGCGACACAATTGGTAATACTCCGTGGAGAGGTAAAAATGGTGTATTCGACCCTCGTCTTGGTATGTGGGTTTTTGGCGATAAAATAGATTCAAGGCTAGGAATACTTGATTCAACGGTAGCGACTCAATATAACGACATAGTTGAGTGGATACTTTACACCCCGTTCATATACCTTGAAAGTCAGTCTATTGATCAGCTTGCTATACAGACAATACCTGGATTTACCACAACAAATGACGCCACTGTTTTTCTATCAATGACCTATGACGGAATAACATGGGGTAATGAAAGGACGGTTCAGTATGGTACGCAGGCTAATTACGGGCAGCGATTCGAGATCAACAGGCTGGGATATATTAGAGACTGGTTTGCCTTCAAATTAAGAGGCACATCACGCTCAAGAATGGCATTCTCTCTAGCGGTGATAGAACATGGCTGATACAGCTGCATCGCTTCAGAGGCTAATTCTTTCGGCCACTGATCTAAAGTTGTTGACCTCACAGCAGAAGCCTGGGGAGCCGTGGCCTGATGCCCTGATTGAGGATTACCTTAACATTTTAAGGGATCTTATATTGCTGGCTGATATTATTGACCAGAACGCGCAAGATACCGTTCTGGAGATATTGAGGCTGTCACAAAACTCAGCTGTTAATCAAGCAATGATATCTAAAAGCCGATCTCAAATTAACCGATTGATTGCGGCCGATAAAAACCTGGAGCAGCTTATTTATGCTTGGTAAACTTAAGGCCATGCTAAACCTGCTTGATAGAGAAAAGCAGCCAGATATACAGCTGAGAGATGAAGGGGTTAACCAAGGCTCTCCTGGACAGGCCACTATATACAATTTTACTGGTAATTCTGTTAGTGCGTCGGTTGCCGGAAATGTCGCCACAATAAACGTTTCTGGCTCAACGATAAATGTTGTTTCAACAACCGCGGATGTTATCAATAACAATGCGGTAGCAAATACCATTGCAGACGTTACAGGGCTCTCGTTCCCTGTTACAGCAGGGCAGAGATACTGGTTCAGGTTTGTTATACATTATGACGCCGCAGCAACCACAACTGGTAGCCGGTGGAGCATTAATGGCCCAGCAATTACAGATCTGAACTACTCGTCACAATATTCATTAACAACGACAAGTGTTACAATTAACGAAGGTCTTTCGGCATATGATAGTCCTGCGGCATCAAGCTTAACTAGCGCGGCAACAAATTCAAATATCGCTATTATTGAGGGATTTATACTTCCTAGTGCGAGTGGAAATGTTATCGCAAGATTTGCATCTGAGGTGGCAGCAAGCGCTATAACTGCTTTGCGTGGATCAATGGTTCAATATTTACCAGTGGGTTAATCATGGCTATTCGTGGGAATATTAGTGTAGCGCCAATACCAATCGCAGCCGGTGATACGACAATTATTCAGCCGGTTACTGCGACAGTTCAGAGGATAGCGCTGTCTGGGTTTAGTCTTCACAATAACGCGGTGGGCACTATAACAGTGACAATATACGAAAGCCCTGATTTTACTTCTGCGAGTGGTGTTGCCGTAGCTTATTACTCTCTTGCACAGAACGAGTCAGCAGATGTTAACGAGTGCATTGGTCAGGGATACACGCAGAACATTATAGCCGTGGCGTCAGGGGTTGGTGTAAATGCAAAAATCTCTTATACAACCTATACTTCCGACGACTGATGGGATACCTGATGCGCTGGCCAGAACTGATTTTCACAATATAGTTTTGATTGATGATTGCTGGTTTTCTTATACAAGAAAGGGAGATTCAATACAGTTTCATGTTTTCACAAATAAACCCAAACAGCTTTCGGCTTGCTGTGAATTGCTTATAAACTGGTTATTTTATACTTACCCATGGTGTAAAATGCTAATAGTTACTTTGAATAAGAGAAGCCTTGAGAAGCTTGCATTAAAGCATAATTTTGAGGTTGTGAGTCGTAATGGCGATTGCGTATTTTTGGCGAGGAAAAGATCATGGGATTTATAGGCGATTTCTTGGGTGGAGGCGATGACTCTGCCAAAGCCGCCAAAAGCGCGGCAAAGATACAGACAGACTTCCAGAGAGAGGCTCTTGATTATTTAAAGCAAACCGAAGCGCTACCTCAGAAGTTCCGTGAAGGAGCTTTGACCGGACTTGGAAATATTTATGGTCTAGGAGCGCCAGGATCTCAAGAGGAATTCTTTTCAAACCTTGAAAGAACCCCGCTATATGGCGCAATAATGTCAGGCAGAGATGCTGGCGAAGAGGCTATTTTAAGGAATGCCTCTGTTACTGGTGGGTTAAGATCGGGAAACACTCAGTATAACCTAGCCGATTACAATACTCAGTTAAAAAATCAAGCCCTTCTAACTGCATACAATGATCAGGTCTCTGGTTTGCAGGGTCTTGCTGGACTTCCATCTAACGCCAATCAGATAGCTGCTTCAACGGCTGGAATAGGTCAAACTCTCGCGCAAGGCCAAATAGCGGCCGCGCAAGCAAAACAGCAAGGCAATCAAAATATGTTCAATAATGCCGTTGGATTGGCCGGTCTTGGCGCTATGGTGTTTTCTGATCTTCGATTAAAAGATAATGTAGCGAAAATTGGCACATCAAATGGTTTCAATATTTACTCTTGGTCATGGAATGAAAAAGCTTCCGAACTTGGGTTGTATGGTGATGGGGTTGGTGTCATAGCCCAAGAGGTAGAGCAAACAAGGCCGGATCTCGTTGTTGTTATCAATGGCTACAAGGCCGTCAATTATGGTGGATTGCGATGAACGGTAACCCATTTTATGTAGCTCCGGCCGATTACTCACAAGGACTATCAGGTCTGGGAGCAATAGCCGGTCAATATAGACAGCAAAAGAGAATGGATGAGATAAAATCGGCATTATCGGATGCTTATCGTTCTGGTGATCCAAACAAGATTGCAGAATTAACTATCCAATATCCCGAAGCAAGAGATACTCTTCAAGCGCTTTATGGGTTCAGGAATGATGAGACTAAAAGGAATGCGCTTGATACCTACAAAACTGTTTTGACAAACAAGCAAAACCCTGCCGCCGCATTGGATGCTATAAATAAGCGTATCGCATTTGTCGAGTCTCAGGGTGGCGATCCATCCTCCGTAACCATTAGGGCGAGAGATCAGCTTCAGGCTTTAGTTGAGTCAGGTCAGGACACAGGGCCTTTCTTCCGTGCCGCAGAACTTGATTATGCTGGCATAGCAAGTCCCCAAGAGTGGAGCGCTTACGCCGCCACATCAGGCGCAAATGCAGGAAGAATTGGACAGTACAATCCTGGGGATTACACCCCGGATTCATGGGCGCAATTTTTATCATCCAGAGATCCTTCGGTTCTGCAAAGGTACGAGAACCAGCAAATTGTTGACATGGGAGGCGTAAAATATCTTGTTGACCGATCTACAGGCCAGAGGACTCCACTATCAACTGTAGAGGAGGTTTCTGGTAGCGTAGAGCAGATTAAAGGTGCTGGAGAGCGAGGAAAACAAAACGTTAGGGCAGAGACAGAGCCTAAAATACAGGCTGATATTGCTCGCGCAAGAGAATTGGCTACTGCCGAGGCTCAGAAGCAGATTGGCCAAAAAGGGCAGCTTGGTAAGCTTGAGGATGCAACCGAAATCTACAATAGGCTGCGGGACAGTGATCTGGAAATTATTTATGGTCGCGGAGAGCAATGGTATCCAGATTTCCTGCGCTCTCAGCGCGGGATTGACTTGATTGCTGATCGCGATCAATTAGTTAATATGTTGAAACTTGGAGCGGCTGGAGAGCTTAAGGGTCAAGGAACCATTACTGATGCTGAGCGAAAAATGCTTGCTGATGCCGCTACCCAGCTGGGAAATCCAAATATAAGCCCGCCAAAAGCAAGAGAGTCACTTGACGATGCAATGCGTGTTTTGACAAGGAATACCGGCGGTCAGTTTCAGGGTGGATCAGGCCAAGGCGCAATGACACCAGGAATAAATCAGGGCGGAGAAACCGCTGCACAAAGACTTGCGAGGTTGCGCGGTGGCAACTAGAGAAGAATACTTAGATATAGCAGATCAAGCCCTAAGAGAGGGCGATGAGGCTACCGCAATGGCTGCAATGGATGAGGCGGAAAAACTATCATCTGCTGCACAAACAGCCGCAGAAAAGCCCGGCGTTATACCTACGTTAGGTGCTGGATTTGTTCGCGGAGTGGAGCAGGTTACTGGTGGCGCCCTTCAAAGAATGGCTGAATCAAGAAAGGCAAGACTTGATGAAGAGATAACCATTCTTGCGTCTGGCATGCAGGATGGGTCTATTCCAGTTACCAATGAAAACCTTGCAAAGCTGGATAGAATGCAATCAGAAGCGGTTAAGTTAACTCAAGATCTGGCTGGCGCTCAAGAAGTTGAAATGTCAAAAAGACAAGAATATGCGCCATATTCAGAGCAGAGGCCAATTGCATCAACTGTCGGTAATATCGCCGGTCAAATGGCAGCATTTCCTGTTCCTGGGATTCAAGCAAGACTCCCCGTGCAAATGGCTAAGGGCGCCCTAGAGGGTGGAGCTATTGGTTACATGCAGCCAACCATTGAAGAAGAGGATGCGCAATCAGCAGCTACCACTGGGGCGGCTGTTGGTGGAGCTGCACCAGCTGTATTACGCCCAGTGGCTCAAGCTGCTGGAGCTGGCTACCGTGCGCTCACTGGAGAAATTCCTGTCGACGCAAGGCAAGCAATAGATTACGCATCTCGCGAAGGTCTTCCATTAATGACTTCTGATGTAACGCCGCCTCAGACTTTCGCTGGAAAGTCGGCGCAGTCATTAGCAGAAAAAATACCGGTACTTGGAACTGGTGTCGCAAGAGCTGAGCAGCAACTAGCAAGAGAGGGCGCTGTTAAGTCTATTACAGAACAATATGGCGTACCGAGCGATGAAGAGATATTCAACTCTTTAACTCGCAAGGCTGACAAGATATCCAATGCAGCCGGGAAAAGATATCGAGAAATCACCTCCAATATGGCTGGCGTTGAGGTTGTGCCATCCTCAACTATATCAACTATTGATGCGCAGCTTGCAAGGCTTAATAGACCTGGTGCAATTAAAAATGAACGCCTTACAAGAATATTACAGTCAATAAAAGATGATATATCGTCTGGCGCGCAAGACATAAACCTATTGCGTGAGAATAGAACAAGATTCAGGGAAGAAATTAAAGGCGAGTCAAT